>NZ_JBRRCG010000012.1:0-128117 GCF_056757995.1 Stenotrophomonas sp. STEN147 | reverse complement strand
GGGGGGGGGGGGGGGGGGGGGGGGGGGGGGGGGGGGGGGGGGGGGGGGGGGGGGGGGGGGGGGGGGGGGGGGGGGGGGGGGGGGGGGGGGGGGGGGGGGGGGGGGGGGGGGCGGGGGGGGGGGGGGGGGGGGGGGGGGGGGGGGGGGGGGGGGGGGGGGGGGGGGGGGGGGGGGGGGGGGGGGGGGGGGGTGGGGGGGGGGGGGGGGGGGGGGGGGGCGGTGGTTTTCCGTGCGCTCTGCGCTGGGCGGCCCCCTCCCGGGCCCCCCCCCCCCCCCACCCCCCCCCACCCCGCCTTCGACAGTTGGCCGGTGGCCAGCAGATCCACGTCATGCGTGGATGAAAGCTGTTGGATATCGAATCAAATTCCGGGGTCAGATCCGTTCTCCTGCGGAAAACGGATCTGACCCCAAGAGTATTTCCGACAGATCGCGGCCAACTGTCGAAGGCGGGGCGCTGTGGGTTTGCGGGGTGTGAGCCGCATGGATGCGGCGACCAAGCCCCCATGGACGGGTTCACGGCGCCCCCGCAAACCCACAGTGCCCCGCCATCCCACGGAATCTCGCTTTTGACGTTGATGTTGCTTCGGTGGGTGCAGGGCGCAGCCCTGCCGGACACCCTCCCTCGTGCACAATGGCCCGACCCCGTCCGGATGCCGTCCCGATGTCGAGCAAGCCGTATTCAGAAGCCTGCGAACGCAACCGCGAACCGATCGCTGCCGCGCTCGATCCGTGGATGGGCGACCGCCACCGGGTACTGGAGATCGGCAGCGGCACCGGCCAGCACGCCGTGTTCTTCGCCGAACGCTGGCCCTGGCTGCGCTGGCAGCCCAGCGACCACCCGGACCATCTGCCGGGTATCGAGGCGTGGCGCGCCGAGGCGGCACTGTTGAACCTGCTGCCGCCGGTGGCGCTGCAGGTGGAACTGCCACCGGCAGCAGGGCTGTCGGTGCCCGAGGGCAGTCTGTTCGACGCCGCATTCAGTGCCAATACGCTGCACATCATGAGCTGGGAGCACGTGCAGGCGCTGTTTGCCGCGTTGCCGTCGGTGCTGCGACATGGCGCACTGCTGGCGGTGTATGGCCCCTTCAACTACGGCGGCCGCTACACCAGCGACAGCAATGCGCGGTTCGATGAGTGGCTGAAGGCGCGGGATCCGCGCAGCGGCATCCGCGATGCGGAGGCCGTGCAGGCGCTGGCCGCGGAAAGCGGCTTCACCCGCCTGCGCGATGTGGCGATGCCCGCCAACAACCGCCTGTTGGTGTGGCGGTTGGGCTAGGCAACCGCCACAGCTCACAGTGGCCGGCGCTGCTCCGGCTCAAGCCACCTGCACGATATGCAGCGCCTTCGGGTTGCGCCACTGCGCCAGCAGCGCAGCTTCCCGCGCCTTGGCGCTCTCCACATGCGCTTCCTTGACATGGCCGAAGCCGCGGATGTGCTCGGGGATGCTGGCGATCTCCACGGCCAGCGCCAGGCGACCGTCATCCAGCCCGTCCAGCAGCAGTTGCACGGTGGCTTCGTAGTCGCCGATCAGCGTGCGCTCCATGCGGCGCTCGGCAGTGCGGCCGAACACATCGAAGGCACCGCCCCGCAGGAACTTCAGCTTCGCCAGCAGGCCGAACGCCTTGAACATCCACGGGCCGTACTCCTTCTTCTGCAGCCGGCCCTGTTCATCCTTCTTCGCGAACAGCGGCGGCGCCAGATGGAAGCGCAGCTGGTAGTCACCTTCGAACTGCTGCTGCAGCCGGCGCTGGAAATCACCGCTGGTGTACAGGCGGGCGACTTCGTATTCGTCCTTGTAGGCCATCAGCTTGAACAGATAGCGGGCCACGGTCTCGGTCAGCGCGGTCGAGCCGCCGATGCGCTCGCGTTCGGCGGCGCGCACGCGTTCGACCACGCTGCGGTAGCGATCGGCGTAGGCGGCGTCCTGGTAGTCGACCAGGAACGCGGCGCGGCGTTCGATCATTTCATCCAGCGAGCGCGACAGGCGCGCGTCGTCCAGCGGCAGGAAGGCAACCTCGCCGCCATGCGAGGGCAGGCCACGCAGTTCGCGTTCGTCGCCGGTGTCGCGTGGCGCAGCGGTGGCACCCCACTCGTTGCCTTCCCACTCGCCCGGTGGCAGCGGATGCAGCGGGCCCGGCGTGGATTCGGTATCGGTATGGCGGTTGCGCACCAGGCCGGCGGCCTCCTGCACGGCCTGCGGATCGATCGCCGCCAGCCGGCCCCAGGCGAAGGCCTGCTGGTTCATCGCCACCGCCGCGCCGTTGAGCTCGATGGCACGCATCAGCGATTCGAACGACAGCGGCACCAGGCCCTGCTGCCAGGCGTAGCCGAGGATGAACAGGTTCGCGGCGATCGCATCGCCCAGCAGCGCCGTGGCCAGCTGGGTGGCATCGAGCAGCAGCGGCTCATCGCCGCCCAGCGCCACGCGCACGCCGGCGATGATGTCGGCCGCCGGGAACTGCATGTCGGGACGGGTGGTGAACGTGCCCGGCATCGCTTCGTAGGTGTTGAGCACGACCTGCGAGCGGCCTGCGCGCACCTTCGACAGTGCCCAGTAATCGTTGACCACCACCATGTCGCAGCCCAGTACGAGGTCGGCCTCACCGGCGGCGATGCGCACGGCATGGATGTCCTCCGGCCGGCGTGCGATGCGGATGTGGGTGGTCACCGCGCCGCCCTTCTGCGCCAGGCCGGTCTGGTCGAGCACCGTGGCGCCCTTGCCCTCCAGGTGGCCGGCCATGCCCAGCAACGCGCCGATGGTGACCACGCCGGTACCGCCCACGCCGGTGATGAGGATGTTCCAGGGCTGCTCCAGGCTGCCGCGCACCGTTGGCGCCGGCAGGTTGTCCAGCAGGGACGATGCATCGCGCCGGCTGCCCTTGCGCGGCTTCCCGCCATGCACCGTGACGAAACTCGGGCAGAAGCCATTCACGCACGAGTAGTCCTTGTTGCAGTTGGACTGGTCGATCTCGCGCTTGCGCCCGAACTCGGTTTCCTTCGGCAGCACCGAGACGCAGAAGCTCTTCTTGCCACAGTCGCCGCAGCCCTCGCAGACCAGCGAGTTGATCATCACGCGCTTGGCCGGATCTTCCAGCTTGCCGCGCTTGCGGCGCCGCCGCTTCTCGGTGGCGCAGGTCTGTTCGTAGATCAGGATCGAGACCCCCTTCACCTCGCGCAGGCGCTTCTGCACCTCGTCCAGCGCGCTGCGGTCGTGGAACTCGACGTCACTGGGGAAATGCTCGCGCTGGCGGGTCCACTTGGCGATGTCGTCGGACAGCACCACGATGGTGTGGATGCCTTCGGCGCGCATCTGCCGGGCGATATCCGGCACGCTGAGCGGGCCATCCACCGGCTGGCCACCGGTCATCGCCACCGCATCGTTGTAGAGGATCTTGTAGGTGATGTTGACGCCGGCCGCGATCGCCTGGCGGATCGCCAGCGAGCCGCTGTGGAAATAGGTGCCGTCGCCCAGATTCTGGAACACGTGCGGGGTATCGGTGAACGGCGCCTGCCCTGCCCAGGTCACGCCTTCGCCACCCATGTGGGTGAACGTGTCGGTGCTGCGGTCCATCCAGGTCACCATGTAATGGCAACCGATGCCGGCCAACGCACGTGAACCGTCCGGCACCGTGGTGGAGGTGTTGTGCGGGCAGCCCGAACAGTAGTGCGGTACGCGCGGGAAGCTGGCGCGCGGCAACGCGAGCTCGGCCTCCTTCTGCTGCATCCACTGCAGGCGCTGTTCGATCGACTCGTTGTTGAAGAACCGCTGGATGCGCCGGCCGATCACGCCGGCGATGGTGGCCGGGGTCAGCTCGCCGGTGGACGGCAGGATCCATTCACCGGCTTCGTCGTACTTGCCGACGATGGACGGGCGCGGGCCCCAGCTGGCCGGCCAGTTGAAGAACTGCTCCTTCATCTGCCGCTCGATGAAGGCGCGCTTCTCCTCCACCACGATGATGTCGTCCAGGCCCTGCGCGAAGCGGGCGATGCCTTCCGGCTCCAGCGGCCAGGTCATGCCGACCTTGTAGACGCGGATGCCGATGTCGGCGCAGGCGGCCTCGTCCAGGCCCAGGTACTCCAGTGCCTGCAGCACATCCAGGTAGCTCTTGCCGGTGGTGACGATGCCCAGCCGTGCACGCGGCGCGTCCATCACCACCCGGTCGATGCCGTTGGCGCGGGCGAAGGCCTGCGCGGCCTTCACGGCATAGCGGTGCAGGCGCATCTCCTGGTCCAGTGGCGGGTCCGGCCAACGGATGTTGAGGCCGCCGGCCGGCATCGGGAAGTCGTCCGGCAGCACGATGCGACGCGCCAGCGGATCCACGTCGACCGATGCCGACGATTCCACCGTCTCGGCGATGGTCTTGAAGCCGACCCAGCGCCCGGTATACCGGCTCATCGCCCAGCCGAGCAGGCCCATGTCGAGAATGTCCTGCACGCCCGCCGGATTCAGCACCGGCATCATCGCGCTGACGAATTCGTCCTCGCTGCCGTGCGGCAGGGTGGAACTGCGGCAGGCATGGTCATCGGCCGCCAGCGCCAGCACGCCGCCATGACGGGACGTGCCTGCCGCATTGGCGTGCTTGAAGACGTCGCCGCAGCGGTCCACGCCCGGGCCCTTGCCGTACCACATGCCGAACACGCCCTGCACGTTGGCGCCGGGGAACAGGTTGGTCTGCTGGGTGCCCCAGACCATGGTGGCGCCCAGGTCCTCGTTCAGGCCGGGGGTGAACTTCACCCGCGCGGCCTCCAGGTGCGTGCGGGCGCGCCACAGCTCCAGATCGAAGCCGCCCAGGGGGCTGCCGCGATAGCCGCTGATGAACCCCGCGCTGTCGATGCCTTCGGCGGCATCCCGCAGCCGCTGCATCAGCGGCAGCCGCACCAGCGCCTGCACCCCGCTCAGGTAGATCCGTCCCTCGTTGCGGGTGTACTTGTGATCGAGCGTGTAATCACGGTCGATCAGGTCGGCGGAAGAGGGCGAGGTGAGTTGCGCGGTACTGGTCATGGCTGGCCCGGTCAGGATCGGCTGGCACCGGCCGCGTGCAGGCACGCGACGGGGAAGGCGCGAATTGTAGCAGTGAGGCCGCGCAGGCCCCGGCACTCGCGCCGGCGGCCATGCTGCGGTTAGGATCGGGAGGAGAGAGAGGGGCTGCGGTCGCAGCCCGGGGGAAGAAGGAATGTCAGTGGCAGTAAAGATCCTGACCGGCATCCTGCTGGTCTCGGGGGCGGCCTCCGCGTGGGCGGCGCCGGTATTGCCGGCGCCACAGGAGTTCTATTTCGACAACGATGCCGCGGCTGCGCCGATGGTGGTCGTGCAGCAGTCGCAGGGCGATGCCCTGGTGGCGCAGCTGCTCAAGCAGCGCGAGCGTGGCCGGCGCGTGGTGGAAGCGACCGTGCAGCTGGCCTCGGTGGCGATCGCGCAGGGCCGTACCGAACTTGGCGAGCAGCTGTACCGCGAAGCATTGAAGGATGCCCCGGTGCAGAGCAGCGTCGGTCGCGGCGTACGCTGGAACTATGGTTGGGACCTGCTGCGGCAGGGGCAGCCGGAGGCCGCGCTGGAGCAGTGGCAGGCCGCCGCCGGCAGTACGCTCAGCAAGCCGAGCTGGTTGCCGCCAAGCTACGCGTTGGCACTGTGGCGCCTGGGGCAGAAGGAGCAGGCAGTGCAGTGGTACGCCGCTGCCGTGCGCACCGAACCCTCGCAGTGGAGCGACAGCAGCCGCTACGCGCAGCTGCTGCCGCAGTGGCGCGAGGACGAGCGTGCGTCGCTGGCCGAAGTACAGCAGGCCTGGGCTGCCGCGCCGCCGGCCTGGCCCTGAGGGCAGGCGTCGTGCCGGGGTGCACCCGGCACCTGCAGAAGGCAACAGCCTGCGCCGCGGGCGGCAGACCGCTCAGTCGTCCGCAGACACCGTGCGCCCCGACGCCCACTCGCGCAACGCCGCCACCTGCTCGGCCATCAGCACCGACAAGGGCCGTGTCGCCCGGATCTCGCCCATCAGCGTTTCAGTATCCAGCGGCCGGTTCTCGGCATGGGCCGCATACAGCCCGGCCACGATGGCCTGCTCGATCTCCGCACCGGAGAACCCGTTGGCCGCCGCGGCAAGCGCCGGCAGCGCGAAGTCGTCCGCAGTGAGCTGGCGTCGCCCCAGGTGCAGGCGCAGCAGTTCCACCCGCACCTCGGGCGAGGGCAGGTCGACGAAGAAGATCTCGTCGAAGCGCCCCTTGCGCAGCAGCTCCGCGGGCAGCTCATGCACCTGGTTGGCGGTAGCGACGATGAACACCGGCGCCTTGCGTTCGGCCATCCAGGTCAGCAGGTAGCCAAGCACGCGGCGCGATACCCCACCGTCGTCGCCCCCACTGGCCAGGCCCTTCTCGATCTCGTCCATCCACAGCACGCAGGGCGCCAGCTGCTCGGCCGAGGCCAGGGCCTGGCGCAGGTTGGACTCGGTCTCGCCGTGGTACTTGTTGTAAAGCGCGCCCACGTCCAGGCGCAGCAGCGGTACGCCGAACCCGGCGGCGGTGGCCTTGGCCAGCATCGACTTGCCGCAGCCCTGCACGCCCAGCAGCAGCATGCCGCGCGGCGGATCCAGCCCTGCCGGTGCCGAGCCGGCGATGAAGGCGACACGGCGCTGGTTGATCCAGCGCTTGAGCCGGTTGGCGCCGGCCACGTCACCGAAGCGCGCGCTGTCATGCTCGAAGAACAGGTGGCCGCTGCGGTTGAGCAGCTCGAACTTCAGCCGCGCCAGCTGCGGCAGGTCGTCGTCGCGCAGCGCACCGTCGGCGTAGATGAGCTGCCGGGCGATGCGCCGGGCGTCGACCAGGCTCAGGCCCTGCAGGTTCTTCAGGATCTTCTTCACCGCCTCGCTGTCGACCTCCACGCGGCGGCCACCATGCTCGCGTGCATAGGCATCGGCCTCTTCGCGCAGCATCTTCAGCAGTGCATTGGCGTCGGGCAGGCGCGGGTTGAAGCGCACCGCCAGGGCTTCCAGTTCGGCCGGCAGCTCGACCTTGGCGCCGATCAGCACCAGCACATGGGGTTCGCTGTGGCGGCGCTGGATCAGGTCGCGCAGCGCGCGCTGGTGGCTGGCATAGCCCAGATAGGGATGGAAATCGAGCAGCAGGTACACCCCGCGCTGGTCGGCCTGGCGGATCATCTGCAGCGCCGCGCTGGCATCGGGCGGTCCGACCGGCGCATCCTCGCTGTCCAGATCGATGCGGCGCAGGCCCTCGGTGATCGACCAGCGGTGCAGGGCCCGCCATACATGCATCAGTGTCTGCCGGAACAGCTCGACGATGCGGCCCTCGTCCTGGGTCTCCACCACGATCAGGGGGGTATTGGCGCGGATCAGCGCGCTCAGGTCCTGCAGTTCGCTCATGCGGGTTCGATCCTTCGGGGGCGCCACCATAGCAAAGCCGATGCCGACAGGTTCAGCGCGGCTCTACCTCCCGTCACCATCGCCGGTGTACGCTCGGGGCACGTACCCGGAAGCGAGGCTGGCATGAAGACGATCCTGGTGGCCGGTTCCAAGGGCGGGGTGGGCAAGACCACCGTCGCCACCCACCTGGCCGCGTACGCGGCATTGCAGGGCAAGGCCACGGTGATCGCCGATGCCGACCCGCAGGGCTCCAGCACCCGCTGGGCACAGCGCCGCGCCGGCCTGGAAAGCGCGGTGCTGCCGATCGACGTGTACCGGAAGAAGCAATGGGCCCAGAAGCTGCCCGATGGCACCGAGACCGTCATCATCGATGCGCCTGCCGGCGCGTTGGCCGACGATATCCCCCATTTCCTCGATGCCGCCGACGCGGTGGTGGTGCCGGTGCTGCCCTCGGCGCTGGACATCGAAGCCATCGTCGGCTTCCTCAACAGCCTGGCCCAGGTGCCGCGCGTGCACAGCCGCAAGCTGCCGGTGGGGCTGGTGCTCAACCGCACCAAGCCCTGGACCCAGACCTCGCAGCAGGCGCTGCAGATGCTGGCCGAATGGCCGTACCCGGTGGTCGCACAGCTGCGCGACAGCCAGAGCTACGTGGTCATGACCGGCCTGGGCCGCAGCCTGTTCGACTATCGCTCCGCCCAGGTGCGCGAGCACCAGGCCGACTGGGAACCTCTGCTGTCCTGGCTGAAGCTGTGACCGTTCACGCCTGGGCCCTTGCTCCACTCCCCGATTCCATGGATATCCGCGATGCGTGAACTGATCCTGCTGCGCCATGCCCACGCCGAACCGGCCACCCCGGGCCAGGCCGACCTCGACCGGCCCCTGTCGCCGGTCGGGCTTGCCGAAGCCGAAGCCGCCGGCCGCTGGCTGAAGGAGAACAAGCTGCTGCCGGATTGCGTGCTGTGCTCGCCTTCGCGGCGCACCCGCGAAACCCTGGAAGCGGTGATGGCGGCCATCGGCTATGTCGAAAAGCGCCTGGAAGATCGCATCTACGAAGCCACCCCGGGCACCCTGGCGGCACTGGTAGACGAACGCCGCGATCTCGACCGCGTGCTGGTCGTGGGCCACAACCCCGGCCTGGAACGGCTGGTGGCCCTGATGACCGAGGGCAGCAGCAGCGATTACCGCGGCATGCCGCCGGCCGGCATCGCGGTGCTCGGCTTCCCGCGCGAAGCGGCGATCGAGCCGGGCGTGGCCAGCCTGAACGCTTTCTGGTGGCCCTGAGCCAATGAGCCTGCGGTGGCCCGGCCGCTGCCTGTTGCCCCTGCTGCTGGCACTCGCCCCGGCCTGGGCGGGCGTGCCCCAGCCAACCACGTTGCCTCCGGTGCGCGCCGATGGCCCCCGCGTGCTGCTGCTCGACACCCAGCATTCGCGCATCGGCTTCGAAGTGCGCACCCGCTTCGGGCAGCGCATCGAGGGGGTGTTCCCGCAGTTCGAGGGGCGCATCGAGGTGCTCTCCGACGGCCGCCACCAGGTGCACCTGAAGATGTTCACCCGTTCGGTGGAGATCCCCGGCAAGGCCCGCTACACCGGCTGGATGCGGGGCGAGGAGTTCTTCGACGCCGGGCGGCACCCCATGGTGGAGTTCGATTCGCTGCCCTACTGGCCCGATACGGTGGCCGAAGGCGGCGACATCGAAGGCCGTCTGACCCTGCGCGGGGTCAGCCATCCTGAATCGCTGCGGGTCGAGAAGGCGCAGTGCGCTCGACCCGGCTATGATTGCGACGTCGTCAGCCGCGGTACCGTGCAACGAGGCCGGTATGGCATGGACAGCTGGCAGCTTGCCTTGAGTGACCGAGTGACCTTCGTATTGCGAGCGCGCCTGAGCGAGGCGCCGAAACCGTGAATCTGCTGCTGCGGGTGCTGGCGCTGGCAACGGTGTTGCTTGGCAGTGGCTGTGCGTCGCTGTCGCACGCCGAGCGCGACCGTGCCGAAGCGATTGCCGTGCAGGCGCGTTCCACCGAGGTCGACTGCCAGCGTGCCGACCGCTGCGCGCAGGAGTCGCCGCTGCGTGCGCTCGCCGGCCGCGCATTCAGCGAGTCCACCGAAACCCGTCCCCGTCATTACGCCACCCTGCTGGACGAGGGGGAGGGCGCACTGGTCGCGCGCCTGAACCTGTTGCGCAGTGCCACCCGCAGCATCGATCTGCAGACCTATATCTTCGACAAGGACGACAGTGCCCGGCTGGTCATCGATGAACTGCTCGCCGCCTCGAAGCGGGGAGTGAAGGTGCGGCTGCTGATCGACCAGCTCTCGGCCATCTCCGACCTGCAGATTCTCGGCGCCCTGTCCGGCGCCCACGAGAACTTCCAGCTGCGGGTGTACAACCCCACCTTCGGCAAGGCGCGGCTGAACTACTTCGATTATGCCGGCAGCGTGCTGTGCTGTTTCCGCCGCTTCAACCAGCGCATGCACAACAAGCTGCTGGTGATTGATGACGCAATCGGCGTGGTTGGCGGCCGCAACTACCAGGACGACTATTACGACTGGGACCGCGAGTACAACTTCCGCGATCGCGACGTATTGATCGCCGGCCCGGAAGCGCGTGAGATGGCGGCCAATTTCGATGCATTCTGGCGCGCCCGCCGCAGCGTGCCGGCCGAACGCCTGAACGACGTCGGACGCACGCTGCTGCGCGAGGGCGTGCCGGCCCTGCCGCCCACCACCTTCCGCCGTCCCGAGCGGGTGCAGCGGGTCAGCGCGGAGGCCAACGACATGGACTTCGTCACCCGCTCCTTCGTCGACACTGCGTTGCCGGTGGCGTCGGTGCGCTACGTGGCCGACCTGCCGCGAAAACATCGGCGCGAAAAGGTCGATGCGCCCCTGGCCGGCCAGCACGTCACCGAGCCACAGCTCGACGCACTGATCGCCAGCGCGCAGCACGAAGTGATCCTGCAGACGCCGTACCTGGTGCTGTCCAAACCCGCGCAGACATTGTTCCGCGATCTGCGCAAGCGTCCGCAGCCGCCGCGCGTGCTGGTGTCCACCAACAGCCTGGCCGCCACTGACAACCCGATCGTCTACGCGCTGTCGTACAAGTACAAGCGGCGCAACATGCGTGAGCTGGGCTTCAACATCTTCGAATACAAGCCGTTCCCGCTCGATGCGCCGGTCGACTACCGCAACCTGCTGCCGGACCCGATCAAGGCGCCGCCGGGCCAGGACAGTGGCGGACGCAATCCGCTGATCGGCGGCAGCGCTGCCGGCAGCAATGCCCGCAGCGGCGGTACGTCCACCGCTACCGACGCCGCCGCCACCACCACGACTGGCGCCGACGAAGCGCCGGCGGTTTTCCGCCCCCGCACCGGCAGCGCCTACGAGAATGCGCGGGCGCGCCGCCGCGCCGCCGGCAGTGAAGTGGAAACGCGCCTGCTGCGCACCGAGACGCGGCCCTCGTTCCTGGGCAGCAAGGCGGTCAACAAGCCGCTGCCTGTGACCCGCAAGGGTGCGCGCATGGGGTTGCACGCGAAGTCGCTGGTGGTCGACCGCCGCATCGGCGTGGTCGGCACCCACAACTTCGATCCGCGCAGCGAGAACTACAACACCGAAGGTGCGGTGATCATCGACGATCCGGTGTTCGCCGAGCAGCTGGCGCAGAGCATCCTGCGCGACATCCACCCGCAGAACTCCTGGACGGTCGCGCCACGCGCCAAGCCGCCGGTGCTGTCCGGGCTCAACTACAGCGTCGGCAAGGCCTCCGAGGCGCTGCCGATCCTCGATTTCTGGCCGTGGCGCTACGCCACCGACTACGAGTTCAAGCCGGGTCCGGACTGCCCGCAGCCGCTGCCCCGGCAGAGCCCGGACTTCCACCAGTGCTACGTCGCCGTGGGTGACTTCCCTGAAGTCAACGTCGGACCGAAGTGGCTGCTGGTGCGCATGCTGACCGCGTTCGGCGCCGGCCTCGTCCCCATCCTCTGAAGGTGCCCGCATGACCCAGGTGTTCCGCGAAGCCGTATCCCTCGAGCAGCTCAACGCGCTCAGCCGCAACACGGCCATCGCGTCGCTGGGCATCGTCTTCAGCGCTGCCGGTGAAGACTGGCTGCAGGCCACCATGCCGGTGGACGAGCGCACCCGCCAGCCCTACGGCATCCTGCATGGCGGCGCATCGGTGGTGCTGGCCGAGACCCTGGGCAGCAGCGCGGGCAATCTGTGCGTGGAGGCCGGCAAGCAGATCTGCGTGGGCCTGGAGATCAACGCCAACCACGTGCGCGCGGTGCGTTCGGGCACCGTCACCGGTACCGCACGCGCGCTGCACGTGGGTCGCAGCACGCAGCTGTGGGAGATCCGCATCGAGGACGAGCAGGGCCGGCTGGTGTGCATCTCGCGGCTGACCCTGGCCGTGGTGGCTGCCGGCCACGGCTGAGCGCCCGGCCAGGCCCGCGACAGCGGCGGAACCCAGCGTTCCCCGCCGATTGCCCCGATCTAGCGGATTTATGGCCTGAACCAGCTGGCAGCGATGGCAGCCCTCCGGTATCGTGCGCGGATGACTTCCCCCACTCCGGCCCCCCGCGGCGGCGTGGCGCGTGTGTGCCGTTACCTGTACCGCGTACCGCTGCTGTTGGTCCACATCCTCGTGTTCCTGCCGCTCACCCTGCTGGGCATGCTTGCGCCGTGGGCGAACCTGCGCGTGGGCCAGGACCGTCTCGGTGCCAGAGTGGTGAACGCGTGGCAGGGCGGGCTGATGTGGATCTTCGGTTTCCGCCTGGAGCGCATCGGCCAGCCGCTGCCCGGCGCGGTGCTGTTCGTCGCCAACCACGTCAGCTGGGTCGACATCAGCATCCTGCACAGCCAGCGCATGATGGGCTTCGTCGCCAAGCGCGAGATCGCCGGCTGGCCGGTGGTCGGCTGGCTGGCCGCGCGCGGCCAGACCATCTTCCACCAGCGTGGCAACACCGAGTCGCTCGGTGGGGTGATGCAGGTGATGGCCGATCGCCTGCGTGAAGGCAAGGCCGTGGGCGTGTTCCCGGAGGGGCGCACCCGCGGGGGTCACGAAGTGGGCCCGTTCCACGCCCGGATCTTCCAGGCGGCAGTCGAGACCGGTGTGCCGGTGCAGCCGGTGGCGCTGGTATACGGAACCAAGGGCGACGCGCAGACGATCGTGGCCTTCGGCCCGGGCGAGAGTTTCTTCGCCAATTTCCTGCGCCTGCTCGGTGAGCCGGCGCGACGTGCGGAAGTGCACTTCCTGGCACCGATCGGTGCCCAGGACCTGGAAGGCCGTCGGCGCATCGCGGAAACCTCGCGCGCGCGCATCGTGGCGGCCATGAGCGGGGAGTGAGGCCGTGGTGGCCCTGGTCCCGCCACCGCCTGTCGACGCCTCCGCGTCGATGCTGACCGCGGCCGATTACCAGCCGCCGCGCTGGCTGCGCAATCCCCACCTGCAGTCGATGCTCAGTTCCAGCCGCATGCGCCTGCAGCGCGGCCTGCTGCTGCTGGCCGCCACCGGCGCGGTCAGCGAGGAAATGATCCTCGATGGTGGCGAGGGCGTGCGCCTGCAGGGCTGGCACAGCCACGTCGAGGGGCGCGAACCGCGTGGCATCGCACTGCTGCTGCATGGCTGGGAAGGCAGCGCCGAGTCCAGCTACATGCGCATGGCCGCCGCGCGCATGCTCGAGCAGGGCTTCGACGTGGTGCGGCTGAACTTCCGTGACCATGGCAACACCCATCACCTCAACCCCGGCATCTTCCATTCCAACCTGATCGACGAAGTGGTGCATGCCGCGGGCGATGTCGCCCAGCGCTGGCCGCACCTGCCGCTGGTCGCCGCTGGCTACTCGCTGGGCGGCAACTTCGTGCTGCGCCTGGCCCTGCGTGCGCCGGCAGCCGGCGTGCCGCTGCTGCGGGTGGCCTCGGTGTGCCCGGTGCTGGACCCGGCGTTGACCATGGAGAGCATCGAGAACGGCCCGGCGATGTACGACTGGTATTTCCGCCGCAAGTGGACCGTCTCGCTGCGCCGCAAGCGCGACCTTTTCCCCGAGTTGAGTGACTGCGACGATCGCGTGCTGAAGCTGGATATCCGCGCGCTGACCGCATGGCTGGTCGAGCGCCATACCACCTTCGGTTCGCTGCAGGCCTACTTCGACGGCTACTCGATTGCCGGTGATCGCCTGTCCGGGCTGCAGGTGCCGGCCGACATCCTGATGGCACAGGATGATCCGGTGATCCCGTATTCCACGTTCCGCGACTGGCAGCTGCCACGCCAGGCGCATCTGGAGACGGCGTGCTGGGGCGGTCACTGCGGTTTCCTGGAAAACTGGCGTGGTGACGGCTTCTCCGAGCGCTGGGTGGCACAGCGCCTGCGGCGGGTTCTGCAGGCCTGAACCGGGACCGGCGCGCAGGCCGCTACAATGCGGGTTTGCCCTTGAACCGGACCGCCATGCAAGACCAGATCATCCAAGCGTTGCGCCAGAACGAGGCCGGCCAGGCCGTGCAGCTGGCCCAGGCGTGGACCCGTGACGAACCCGGCCTGGCCGCGGCCCACCGCTGGCTGGCGCTTGCGCTGCAGCAGCAGGGCAAGCCCGGCGACGCGATGGACGCACTGCAGCAGGCGCTGCGGCTGGCCCCCGACGATGCCCAGCTGCATCTGCAGCATGCCGGCCTGCTGTTGGCGCTGCGCGAATACCAGGGCGCCGACGAGGCGCTGCTGCGTACCACCGATCTCAATCCGAACGCCTTTTCCGCCTACCTGATGCAGGCGCACCTGGCGATCGGCCGTAATGACTTCGACGAAGCCCAGCGCCTGTCGAACTTGGCCGCGCGCGTCGAACCGGATCACCCCGATCTGCTGCACATCGACGGCATGATCGCCCTGCGCCGTGACGATCCTGATCGCGCGCTGGTGCTGCTGTCGCAGGCCAACCAGGCCCAGCCGAATGATCCGCGCGTGCTGTATGCACTGGGCTTTGCCTATCTGGGCAAGGACATGCTGGCATTCGCCGAGCAGGCCTTCCGCCGCGTGCTGGAGCTCAACCCGACGCTGTCGTCCCTGCACGGGCTGGTCGTGCAGCTGGCGTTGCGGCAGGGCAATCTCGAGGCCGCCGCCGAGGCCATGCAGGTGGCGCTGCAGCAGCCAGGCATGGACCACGCATCGCTGCGGCGCCTGGCCGGTGAGCTGGCGCTGCGCAGCGGGCAGCCCTTGCAGGCGCTGGAACACCTGCTGCCGCTGCTGGAATCGCAGCCGGCAGACCGGCAGATGCTGCAGCTGCTGCTGATGTCGTGGCAGCGGCTGGGCCGCGAGGAAGAAGCGCGCGCACGCCTGGATGCGGCGCTGGAAAACAACCCGCAGCTGCATGACCTGTGGCTGGCACGCCTGTCGGTGGAAGAGGTGGGCAGCGATGCGGCGGTTGCCGTGGTCGAGCGCTGGATCGAAGCGATGCCTGGCCATGTGCCCGCCCTGGAGGCGCGTCTGCGGCTGCACGACATGGCGGGTGAGCACGCACAGGCCGAAGGCATCGCAGAACGCATCGTCAGCCTCGAGCCGGGCCGTGTCAGCGCCGAGTCCCGCCTTGTCGAGGGCCTGCTGCAGCGCGACCCCGCTGCTGCCGTCGCCCGCGTGCAGGCGCTGATCGAACAGGCCGCGGAGGGCCATCGCGCTGACCTGCGCACCTGGCTGGGCGAAATCCAGGATCGCGCCGGGCGACCGGATGCCGCCCTGGCAACCTGGCTGGCGCTGCAGGCCGACCAGGCGCCGCAGCGCCTGCCGCTGCCGCCGCAGGCGAAGGCACCGCCGAGCTGGCCGGACAAGGGCAGTGTCGACGAATCCAACACGTCGGCGCCGATTTTCCTGTGGGGCGCACCGGGTTCGGGTGTGGAGCGCGTGGCGACCGGCCTGGCCGCTGCCAGCCCGGTGCTGCGCAGTGATCGCTACACCAGCAACCCGCCGGATGACGCGTTCCAGAACTACCACACGCTGCAGGACCTGGCGTCCGGCGTGCTGACGCCGGAGCGGCTGGTGCAGCGCTGGCGCGAGCAGCTGCCGGCGCGCGGCGTGCAGGGCGACACGATCATCGACTGGCTGCTGTGGTGGGACAACGCGCTGCTGTGGGCCCTGCGCCCGCAGCTGCCGCAGGGCCGCCTGCTGATCGTGCTGCGTGATCCGCGCGACATGCTGCTGGACTGGGTGGCCTATGGCGCTGCCGCGCCGCTGGCGATGACCTCGCTGGCCGAGGCCGGCGAATGGCTGGCGCGTGCGCTGGCCCAGGTCGCGACCCTCAACGAGGAAGATCTGTACCCGCATGTGCTGCTGCGGATCGACCACATCGGCAATGATGCGCAGGCGATGGCCGAGTTGCTGGGACGCCTGTTCGAGCGCCCGATGCCCGTGGCAGCCCAGCTTGGCGTGCCGCGCTTCCCGCCGGGCCACTGGCGCCACTACCGCGACGTGATGAGCGCCGCTTTCGCCCAGCTGACACCGATCGCGGTGCGCCTGGGCTACCCGGAAGAGTGAGGACCGTCCGATGAAACTGAGCAGCCACAGCCTGACCAACGGCGCACCGATCGACCGCGAATTCGCCGCCGGCGACACCGCCGGTTTCGCGCCGGACCGCAATCCCCACCTGGCCTGGAGCGATGTGCCCGAGGGCACCCGCTCGTTCGTGCTGATCTGCGTGGACCCGGATGTGCCGACCGTGCCGGACACCGTCGGCCGCAGCGATATGACGGTGCCACGCGACCAGCCGCGCTGCGACTTCGTGCACTGGGTGATGGCCGACATCCCTGCCAGCGTGCACGAGATCGCCGCGGGCAGCTGCAGCGATGGCTTCGTGGTCAAGGGCAAGGCCGCACCGGCCGGTCCGGCCGGCAGCCGGCAGGGCCTGAACGACTTCACCGGCTGGTTCGCCGGCAATCCGGACATGGCCGGTGATTACCTGGGCTACGACGGCCCGTACCCGCCGTTCAACGACGAGCGGCTGCACCGCTACTTCTTCCGTGTGTTCGCGCTGGACGTGGCCGCGCTGGCGTTGCCGGAACGCTTCACCGCCGCGGATGTCCATCGCGCCATGCATGGCCATGTGCTGGCCGAGGCGGCGCTGCACGGCACCTACACATTGAATCCGGCGCTGGCCTGACCGCGTAGCGTGTTTCTGCAGCGCCGGGCAGTACGCCTGGCGGCAATGAAGAAGGGCGGCCCTGCGGCCGCCCTTCTTCATGCTTACTTCTTCTCGACGGCCGACTCGACCACCATGTCCAGCACATACGCCTGCGACGGCGCATCGGCTGGCGGGTTCTTCACCTCGTAGCGCTTCACCCGCACGACGTTGCGCACGCCGTCTTCGTGGGTGTAGCCCTCGATGTTGCCGTAGAAGTTCTCGAACTTGCCCGGCTCGCCCTGCTTGAGGCCCTTGTCGTCATACTTCACCTCGCGGACCTGCAGGCACTGGTAGTCCGGGATCAGCGGGTGCGAGCACTTCTCGGTCCGGGCGGCCACTTCCAGGAACACGGTTTCGCCGGCGCCGCCATAGCGGGTTTCAGCGGTGGGTTCCGGAGCGAAGACCAGCGTGTCGCCCTGTGCGCTGGTCAGGGTCAGCGTGCCGGCGGCATCCTGCTCCGCCTTCAGTTCGCCCTGCAGGCGGCTGGATACGGCCTCGTCCAGCGCCATCAGCGACGTGTCCGCGCAGGCCATCATCGTCGAGGCCATCGCGCTGACACTCAGCTTTCCGTCGGCCAGGGTGTAACCGCCACTCATGCGGTTGCAGGTATTGCTGACCGACAGGCGGCCATCGACGAAGTCCAGGGTGACCGGCTTGTCTTCACGGGCGAACAGCGCGTCGATGCGCGTGCCGTCGGCGGCCGTGGCCTTCTGCAGCCGCCAGTGCTGGCTCTGCAGGCGCTGCGCGTCCAGGTGCGCCAGCGTCTGCTGGTCTGCCGCCTTGGTCGCCGCCGGGGCCACGTCGTCGCCGCCGGTTCCGGCCGGGGCCGGGGTCTGGCTGCAGGCGGCCAGCAGGGCCAGCGGGAGGAGCAGGGTGAGCTTGCGGTTCATGGTGATTCTCCTTGGGGAACCGAGGGGGAAACGGGGCGGGGCCGGCAACGGGGTTGCCGTTCCCGGCCGCTGTTCAGGTGCCGGACGGCAACCACAGCAGCAGTGCGGCACCCAGCGCGATGCGGTACAGGGCGAACGCGGTGAAGCGGTGCGATTTGATGTAGCCCAGCAGCCACTTCACTACGATGAAGCCGGTGATGACGGCGGCAACGAACGCCACGCCGACATCGGCCCAGTTCTCGCTGGCCAGTTGTCCCTTCTTGGCCAGCTCGAGGAACGCATAGGCGCTGGCGGCGAACATGGTGGGAATGCCGACCAGGAACACGAACTCGGCAGCGGCTGCGCGACGGCTCAGGCCCAGCAGCATGGCCAGGAAGATGGCCGACGCCGAGCGCGAGGTGCCGGGGAACACGCCGGCCACCACCTGTGCCAGACCGACACCGATCGCCACCGTCCAGGTGACCTGGTCGCGGTCGGGCAGGCGCGCGGTATACAGCTCCACCAGCAGCATCCAGATGCCGCCGATGATCAGCGCCCAGGCGATCGGGCTGACCGTTTCCGGAAGTTCCCAGCCGAGCAGGCGCACCGGCAGCCCGACCACGGCGGTGACCAGGAATGCCGCGCCCAGCTTGAACACGTAGTCGCGGTTCTCGCGCTGTCCCAGGCCGGTGGCCAGACTCCACAGGCGCTGGCGGAACACCAGCACCACGGCCAGGATCGCGCCGGCCTGGATGATGATGTTGAAGAAATCCGAACGTGCGCCCAGCCAATGCTGGGCGATCAGCAGGTGGCCGGTACTGGAGATCGGCAGGAATTCGGTCAAGCCTTCGAGGATGCCCAGCAGCAGGGCGGAGAGCAGGTCGGACATGGACAGTGCGGGCGCGTGCGGCGGAAGAAGGTCGAGAGGATAGACCATCCATGCCGCACCAAAGGGGTGCATCCGCGTGCCTGCGCACCCCTTTGGTGCAGCCTGTGCCGCACTGACCCAGTGCACGCTGTGTGAAATCAAGGACTTGCAGGGCGCAAAAAGTTGGCACGGTCATTGCTGTACCTCAGCAGGCATTCATTCCCATCCGAGGTCGTACCGATGTCCGTGGAAAACGTTGAGAAGCTGATCAAGGACAACCAGATCGAGTTCGTCGATCTGCGCTTTGTCGACATGCGCGGTGTCGAACAGCATGTCACCTTCCCGGTCAGCATCGTCGAAGCGTCGCTGTTCGAAGAAGGCAAGATGTTCGATGGCAGCTCGATCGCCGGCTGGAAGGGCATCAACGAATCGGACATGGTCCTGCTGCCGGATCCGTCCAGCGCCTATGTCGATCCGTTCTACGCCGATCCGACCCTGGTGATCAGCTGCGACATCCTCGATCCGGCCACCATGCAGGCCTACGGCCGCTGCCCGCGCGGCATCGCCAAGCGCGCCGAGGCCTACCTGAAGTCCTCGGGCATCGCCGAATCGGCGTTCTTCGGCCCGGAGCCGGAATTCTTCATCTTCGACTCGGTCCGTTTCGCCAATGAAATGGGCAACACCTTCTTCAAGGTCGACTCGGAAGAAGCCGCCTGGAACAGCGGCGCGAAGTACGACGGCGCCAACAGCGGCTACCGTCCGGGCGTGAAGGGCGGCTACTTCCCGGTGCCGCCGACCGACACCCTGCACGACCTGCGTGCGGAAATGTGCAAGACGCTGGAACAGGTCGGCATCGAAGTGGAAGTGCAGCACCACGAAGTGGCCACCGCCGGCCAGTGCGAGATCGGCACCAAGTTCAGCACCCTGGTGCAGAAGGCCGATGAGCTGCTGCGCATGAAGTACGTCATCAAGAACGTCGCGCACCGCAACGGCAAGACCGTCACCTTCATGCCCAAGCCGATCGTCGGCGACAACGGCAGCGGCATGCACGTGCACCAGTCGCTCTCCAAGGGCGGCGCCAACCTGTTCTCCGGCGACGGTTACGGCGGCCTGAGCCAGCTGGCGCTGTGGTACATCGGCGGCATCTTCAAGCATGCCCGCGCCATCAATGCCTTCGCCAATTCGGGCACCAACAGCTACAAGCGCCTGGTGCCGGGCTTCGAAGCACCGGTGATGCTGGCCTATTCGGCGCGCAACCGTTCGGCCTCGTGCCGCATTCCGTGGGTCTCCAACCCGAAGGCACGCCGCATCGAAATGCGCTTCCCCGATCCGATCCAGTCCGGCTACCTGACCTTCACCGCGCTGATGATGGCCGGCCTGGACGGCATCAAGAACCAGATCGACCCGGGCGCACCGAGCGACAAGGACCTGTACGACCTGCCGCCGGAAGAAGAGAAGCTGATTCCGCAGGTCTGCTCCTCGCTGGACCAGGCGCTGGAAGCGCTGGACAAGGACCGTGAGTTCCTGAAGGCCGGCGGTGTGATGAGCGATGACTTCATCGACGGCTACATCGCCCTGAAGATGCAGGAAGTGACCAAGTTCCGCGCGGCGACCCACCCGCTGGAATACCAGCTGTACTACGCCAGTTGACCGGGCGGCGATGGCGGCGGGCTTCCCCCTCCCACCCGCCGCCATCGCCTCCGATCTTTGCGGCTGGGGAGCCGCAGGGTGGGCTCCGGCCCACCGTGGTAGAGCGGACCGTGGGTCCGTTGATCCAGGGGCAAGAGAGACCGGATACGCGACATGGGCCGCCCTCCCTCCCGCGTCGGTCGTGCAAGGAGAGAGGCACGACCGTCCCGGCCCCGTTCGTGTCCGGTGCAACAGCCACGGCCATCGATGTGATGGCCCGTGGTTGCCTGATGCCATCGCGCGTTGGCGCGCTGGCCCCATCCACCATCGGGACATGCGCATGAAACTGATCTCCGCCATCATCCGACCGTTCAAGCTCGACGAGGTCCGCGAGGCCCTCTCCGATGCTGGCGTGTCGGGCATCACCGTGACCGAAGTGAAAGGCTTCGGCCGCCAGAAGGGCCATACCGAGCTGTACCGCGGCGCAGAGTACGTCGTCGATTTCCTGCCCAAGATCAAGATCGAAACCGTGGTCACCGACGAGCGCGCCGATGCGGTGATCGAGGCGATCCAATCGTCGGCAGGTACCGGCAAGATCGGTGACGGCAAGATCTTCGTCACCGCCGTCGAACAGGTCATCCGCATCCGCACCGGCGAAATCGGTGCAGACGCGCTGTAACCCCCTTCCGGAGACTCCCCCAATGAAGATGCGCCTTCTTACCGGGTGGCAAGCCCGGTTCCATCTCGTGTGCCTGCTGATGCTGCTCAGCGCGCTGGCCGCGGGCGTCTGGCCGGGCAACGCCCACGCCCAGGCCCAGGTGACACCGTTGAGCAGTGAACCGGTAGCGGTCGAGCCGCTGCAGGCACCGGCCGCCGCCGCTCCCGCGGCTGCCGAGGCTGCGGCCCCGGCCTTCGATCACGGCGACGTCGCCTGGATGCTGACCTCCACCCTGCTGGTGCTGTTGATGGTGGTGCCGGGCCTGGCCCTGTTCTACGGCGGCCTGGTGCGTTCGAAGAACGTGCTGTCCGTGCTGAGCCAGATCCTGGTGGTGTTCTCGCTGGTGCTGCTGCTGTGGGTGTCCTACGGCTACAGCGCGGTGTTCAGCGCCGGCAATCCGTTCTTCGGTTCATTCACCGAGTTCGCGTTCCTGAAGGGCTTCACGCCCGACTCGGTGGGCAACACGCCGATCGCGGGCCTGCCGGATTATCTGTTCGTCGCCTTCCAGTCGACTTTCGCCGGCATCACCACCGCGCTGATCGTCGGTGCCTTCGCCGAGCGCATCAAGTTCCGTGCGGTGCTGCTGTTCTCGGCATTGTGGTTCACCTTCAGCTACATCCCGATGGCGCATATCGTCTGGGGCGGTGGCTACCTGGGTGAGCTGGGCGCGATCGACTTCGCTGGCGGTACCGTGGTGCACATCAACGCCGGCGTTGCCGGCCTGGTCGCCGCGTGGTTCGTCGGCAAGCGCCTTGGCTACGGCCAGACCGCGCTGAAACCGCACAACGTACCGTTCACCTATATCGGCGCGATGCTGCTGTGGGTGGGCTGGTTCGGCTTCAACGCCGGCTCCGCCGCCGCGGCCGATACCGTGGCATCGCTGGCCTTCCTCAACACCGTGCTGGCCACCGCCGCCGCAGTGCTGGGCTGGACGCTGGTGGAAGCCATCGGCAAGGGCAAGCCGTCGGCGCTGGGTGCGGCCTCCGGCGCGGTGGCCGGCCTGGTCGGCATCACGCCTGCGTGCGGCACGGTCGGGCCGCTGGGGGCCATCGTCATTGGTTTCGTCGCCGGCACCGTCTGCGTGTGGGGCGTCACCGGTCTCAAGCGCCTGCTGAAGGTGGATGACACGGCCGACGTGTTCGGCGTGCACGGCGTCGGCGGCATCGTCGGCGCGATCCTCACCGGTGTGTTCAGTGCGCAGTCGCTGGGCGGCACCAAGGCCGATCTGGATATCGGCCACCAGGTGTGGGTGCAGGTGGTCAGCGTCGGCCTGACGGTGGTCTGGTCCGCCGTGGTGACCGCGGTCATCCTGCTGCTGGTGAAGGTGGTGGTCGGCCTGCGCGTGACCGAAGAGGCCGAACGTACCGGCCTGGACGTCACCTCGCACGGCGAATCCGCGTACGAGGCCTGATGCAGGGGCGGGCGGTCCGGAAGGGCTGCCCGCACGCTGTGCAGCCGGGCCATGCCCGGCTGCGTCCGTCAGGGCACCGGCCACGCGCCGCGTGCGCCTCCATGCACGATCCATCCCGATCGCGCACAATCAGGGGCATGCACCCGATCCGCACGTCCCTGCTGCTCTCGGCCTGCCTGCTGCTGGCCGCCTGTGCGTCCGCTCCGCCGGAGCCGCGCAATCCGCTCGCGACCTGGGTGCCCTCGCCGAACCACAACGCGCGGGGTCCGGTCATCATCGTCATCCACCACACCGAACAGGATTCGGTGCAGCAGAGCCTGCGCACGCTGCGCACCGCCAACAGCGGCGGCCGGGTCAGCGCGCATTACCTGATCGGCGCCGACGGCCATCGCTACCAGCTGGTGAGCGATCAACGTCGTGCCTGGCATGCCGGCACGGGCCGATGGGGCACCATCACCGACCTCAACTCGGCGTCCATCGGCATCGAGCTGGACAACAACGGCCGCACGCCCTTCAGCGCGGCGCAGATCGAATCGTTGATCGTGCTGCTGCGCGACCTCACCGCGCGCCTGGACATTCCGCCGCGGCAGGTCATCGGCCACGCCGACCTGGCGCCGACGCGCAAGCAGGATCCCAGCCGTTTCTTCCCGTGGCAGCAGCTGGCAGAGGCCGGCTTCGGCGTGTGGCCGCGTGCCAGCGATGGTCCCGCACCGGAAGGCTTCGATGCCTGGAATGCGCTGGCCCGCTTCGGTTACCCGCTGGAGGATCGGGACGCGGCGGTGGCTGCGTTCCACCGTCGATTCCGTGGCAGCGATGATCTGCCGAAGACGCTGGATGCGGAAGACGCGCGCATCCTGTACTCGCTGCTGCTGCAGACACCGTGACCGCCAGCGCCGGGTCGGAATGCCGGTAGCGCCGGGCCATGCCCGGCGAGCGCACAGCGCGGGATCCGCTTTCCGCCGGCCATGGGCCCGCACTACACCTGCATGAGGTTGCCGGGCCAGCACCCGCCCCACTACATTGCGACCATGATCACTGTTAAGTCGTTGCCGCGCGCGCTGCTCCTCCTGCTCGGTGCAGCCCTGCTCGCCGCGTGTTCCACCCCCGGCACCCGCCCAGGCACGCCTGCCGCTGCCACGCCCGCTGCGGCCACCTACGCCAGGGTTGAATGGAGTGCGCTGCCACCGGTCTCGGACAGCGACCTGCAGGCCGGCTTCGTCGCCTGGCGCAGCAGCTGCACCCGCCTGAAGAACGATGCGGTCTGGGCCAGACCCTGCGCCACAGCCGCTGCGGTGTCAGACAAGGACCCGGTCGCCATCCGCCAGTTCCTGCAGCGTGATCTGGACGTGTATGCGCTGCGTGCGGGTGGCCAGCAGGCCGAAGGCCTGATCACCGGCTACTACGAGCCGATCTACCCCGGCAGCCTCAGCCGCACGGACACGGCAACAGTGCCGGTCTATGGCACCCCCGATGATCTGATCGTGGTGCAGCTGGACAGCGTCTACCCCGAACTGAAGGGCAAGCGCCTGCGCGGCCGCCTGGACGGCAAGGTACTCAAGCCCTATGACGACGCAGGCACCATCGCCGGCAAGGGTGCCAAGGCGCCGGTACTGGCCTGGCTGACCGATCCGATGGACCTGCAGCTGCTGCAGATCCAGGGCTCGGGCCGGGTGCGCCTGGCCGATGGCACGCAGGTGCGGCTGGCCTACGCCGAGCAGAACGGCCATCCCTACCGCGCCATCGGCCGCTGGCTGGTGGAGCAGGGCGAGCTGCGCAAGGAAGACGTCACCATGGACGCCATCCGCACGTGGGCGAAGGCCAATCCCGCGCGTGTTCCGGAGCTGCTGCGCAGCAATCCCAGCTACGTGTTCTTCGTGCGCAGCGCGGACAGCCCGGAAGGCCCGCGCGGTTCGTTGAACGTACCGCTGACTGCCGGCTACAGCGTTGCCGTGGATCGCACCGTGGTACCGCTGGGCAGCCTGCTGTGGCTGTCGACCACCCGTCCGGACGGCACGCCGCTGGTACGCCCGGTGGCCGCGCAGGATACCGGTGGCGCCATTGCCGGCGAAGTCCGAGCCGATCTGTACTGGGGCACCGGTGATGCCGCCGGGAAGCTGGCCGGCGACATGAAGCAGCAGGGCAGCCTGTGGATGCTGTGGCCGAAGGGCGTGGCGCTGCCGGCCCGCGGACCGTAGACCGGGCCGCGGCGATGCCCGCGCGTGGATGCGGTCGTCGGCGTCGGGATTGGCGGACGAATGGTCAAATTTTAAGGACTTTATGTAGCAAACAGTCCCGGAAAGGGGCGCAAAGTGGACCTGTCGAAACCCACTCACTTCGCAGGAGATTCCACCATGAACACCGTCACCCGCACCCTGGCCGCCACTGCCCTGGCTCTGTCCCTGCAGGCCGGCCTGTCCGCCCAGGCTGCGCAAGCGGCGCCCTCCACCGCCGTCGCCCGTACCGCCAGCACCCTCACCACCGCCGATGGCGTGCAGCTCTACTACAAGGACTGGGGTCCGAAGGATGGCCCGGTGGTCACCTTCAGCCACGGCTGGCCGCTGGACTCGGACAGCTGGGAATCGCAGATGATCTTCCTGGCCGACCATGGCTACCGCGTGATCGCGCATGACCGCCGCGGTCATGGACGCTCCAGCCAGCCGTGGGAAGGCAACGACATGGACCACTATGCCGATGACCTGGCCACGGTGATCAACACGCTGGATCTGCATGACGTGACGCTGGTGGGCTTCTCCACCGGGGGTGGCGAAGTGGCGCGCTACATCGGCCGCCATGGCACCGGCCGGGTGAAGAAGGCCGTGCTGATCAGCTCGGTGCCGCCGCTCATGCTCAAGACCGCCGACAACCCCGGCGGCGTACCGATCGAAGTGTTTGATGGCCTGCGCAAGGCGCAGCTGGAAAACCGCTCGCAGCTGTACCGCGACATTCCCTCCGGCCCGTTCTATGGCTTCAATCGCCCCGGCGCGAAGGTTTCGCAGGCCATGATCGACGCCTGGTGGGCGCAGGGCATGCTGGGCGGGCACAAGAACACCTACGATTCGATCGCCGCATTCTCGGCAACCGATTTCCGCCAGGACCTGAAGAAGTTCGACGTGCCGACGCTGGTGATCCACGGTGATGACGATCAGATCGTGCCGATCGACGTTGCCGGCCGCATGTCGGCCAAGCTGATCAAGGGCGCCCGCCTGATCGTCTACCCGGGTGCGCCGCATGGCCTGACCGAAACCCACAAGGACAAGGTCAACCAGGACCTGCTGGCCTTCCTGCAGCAGAAGTGAGTGCAGGGCCCCGGCGGTGAGCCGGGGCCCTCTGCCGTGATCGACGGGCGCATGGCAGGTCATCGCCGGGCCCCTGCGGTGCCCGCTGGGCGATAATGCCGCCCTCTGAACTCTCCGGCTGCCTCCACAGCCAGGACTCCGGCAATGAAGAACGCAAAGAAGTACTACAAGCACTGGGCCGAATCGGGCCTCGGCAAGGGCAACGTGCTGATGGAAGCACGGGGCGACAGGATCGTCCGCCAGGTGGAGATCTACGGCTCCAAGCTGGTATGGGCCGATGAAAACGGCCAGAGCGATGACCGTTTCATGCTGGCTGACCAGCCCGTCTCGTTCCTGGATTTCGATTCCGACGACGAGATCAGCGCGCGCGAATTTGAAATCGCGTGGAAGAAGGCCAGGGAAGCGACCGGTTATCCGTCTGCCTGACGCCCGGCAGACCGGCGCCCCCGATGGTTGCCAGAACTGAAATGTTATAAAGTTTCATTTTTGGCACTCCATCTCCCTCCCCATGAAGACCCCCACGCTGCTGGCCGCCCTGGCGGCGGCTCCCCTTGCCCCTGACGCATTGGCGCAGTCAGCCGACGCGGCGCTCACCCTGGGCAAGGTCGATGTCCACCAGCACCGGGAAGGCGCCCTCAGCGCGCACCAGGTACTCACCTCCGTTGACGTTCTGGGCGCAGACCAGATTGAAGACCGCACCGTGTCCCACAGCTGGGAACTGCTGGGGCAGATGCCCGGCATCCAGCTGACCGAAACACGCCAGGGTGCCGAGTCGGGCAAGGTCAGCTTCCGCGCCTTCAATGGCGAGGGTTACCTCAATGCCATCAAGACCCTGATCGATGGCATCCCGAGCAACGTCAACAGCGGCAACCAGCGCTTCATCGACATGCTGTTCCCGCTGGAAATCAGCTACATCGAGGTGGTGCGCGGGACCAACGATCCGCGTTATGGGCTGCACAACATCGGCGGCAACGTGAACTTCGGTACCCGCCAGGGCGGCAGTTACACCGATGCGCGGCTGGCGTATGGCAGCTACAACACGCGCGATGCGCAGCTGGCGGTGGGCCGCGAATCCAACGGCTTCGCGCAGAACTACTTCATCGGCACCCAGGCCAGCGACGGTTATCGCGAGCACGACACCTCCAGGAAGTATTCGCTGGGTGGCAAGTGGTTCTACGGTTCACTGGACGATGGCCTGCGCGTGGGCTTGACCGCGCGCGCCTATCACCACGAGGCGGACGAGCCCGGCTTCATGACGGCCGAGGAACTGCGCACGCACCGCCGTGGCAGCGACCTGCGCAACGCCCATGACGGCGACGACCGCGACATGCGCCAGTTCGCCGCGCATCTGGACCTGAAGCTGTCCGACGCACTCGTTCTCGGCACCCGGCTGTACTACAACCGTTACCAGGACGATCGGCGCGTGACCTTCAGCGACCTGCCCACCGGCAACCTGCCGCGCCAGCGGCGGCTGTGGGACGAGCGCCAGGCCGGCCTGCTCACCACGCTTACCTGGCAGCCCGCAGCCACGCTGACGGTGGAGGGCGGGTTGAACTACGAGCAGCAGGACAACGGTTACATCCGCGAGCGGTATACCTACGCCGAACCCACCGATTTCACCCGCCCGCCGGCCCGCGTGCAGAACGACGACCGCCACAGCTTCGACAACGTGGGCGCTTATCTGCAGGCCATCTATCAGCCAGCCGCCGCCTGGAAGATCGTGCCGGCCTATCGCGTGGACCGCTTCAGTGGCCGCACGCGGTTGATGGATGGCACCCGCGGGCGGCTGCAGGACTACGGCACCATCGGCCAGCCCAAGCTGAGCGTCATCCACAGCCTGGGCGACACCACCCACGTCTACGCGAACTGGGGCCGCACGTTCCAGGTGCTGACCGGTGCCACCGCGCCGGCCTATCTCACGCCCGGGCAGACGCCGATGCGTCCTTCCACCAACACCGGCATGGAGCTGGGCCTGAAGTTCCAGCCCTTTGACGGCGCCCAGGCCCGCCTGGCGATATGGCAGCAGGATGCGGAGAACGAGGTGTCCAACATGCCGGCCACCGGCACCACCGTCACCCTGGGCAAGACCCGGCGCCGTGGCGTGGACGCGCAGTTGAGCCTGCAGGTGGGCGACGACTGGACGGTGTGGGCCTCGCACGCGTACCAGGAAGCGAAGATCACCCGCGACAACCGCGCCCCCGGCGTGTCCCTGCAGGGCCGCGAAGTGGCCGCCACCCCGCGCCACATCAGCAACCTGGGCGTGGACTACCAGGCCAGCCAGGCACTGCGGCTGGGCCTGCAGGCGCGCGCGCAGGGCGACTACTACCTGGAAGAGCGCAACGTGGCCGGCAGGTTCGGCGGCTTCGCCGTGCTCGACCTTACTGCCGCGTACCGGATCAATCCGCGCTGGAGCGTGGACCTGCAGCTGAAGAACGTCACCGGACGCGAGTACGCCTACGCGTGGTACGACAGCTTCTTCTGGGACAGTGCCCGGCCGATGTTCTCGCCCGCCCCCGGCCGCACCGTTTTCGTCGGCCTCAGCATGAAGCTTTAGCCCGGCGGGGCGCTCCGGGCTGCGGAAGGAACGCATCCGCCACGCTTTTGCACTACATTGGTGCAATGTCCGACCCCGCGCCGCCACCGTCCCTCGATGCCCTGGGTACCCCCTTGGCCTGGGCCGCTGCCGACGGCCGCATCGCCGGCTGCAATCCGGCCTTCGGCCGCTGGCTGGGCGTCAGCGGCCGTCGCCTGCTGGGCCAGCCCCTGGCGGCGCTGGAGGTGCAGGGCGAGGCGCTGGCCCACTTCCTGGCCCGCGACGAGCGTGACAGCCTGCGCCTGCACCGGTTGGCACTGGCGGTACCCGGAGAGGCACCCCGCTTCGCCGAAGGCTGGATGAGCCGCCGTGATGATGGCGGCTGGCTGCTGGAGGCGCATCCGGTCGATGAGTTCCCCGGGCTTGACCCCACCCAGGCCTTGCCGAGCGCACTCAGCGCGGCGCTGAAGGGCCTGGCCCACGAACTGCGCAACCCGCTGGCTGGCCTGAAAGGCGCGGCGCAGCTGCTGGCGCGCCGTGCCGCACAGCGCGATGCCAGCGAGCGCGAACTGATTGAACTGATCGGTTCGGAGATCGAACGCCTCAACGGGTTGCTTGACCAGCTGCTGTCGCCGGCGCCGGCCGCACCGCATGCCGCCTTGAACATTCATGCAGCACTGGAGCGCGTGCTGCGCCTGGCCGAGAACGAAGCGGGCTGGGCGGTGCGCCTGCAACGCGACTACGACCCCAGCATTCCCGAGCTGGATGGCGACGCCGACCGCCTTACCCAGGCAGTGTGGAACCTGGTGCGCAATGCGATCCAGGCCGGCGCGGGCACCATCACCCTGCGCACGCGCGTGGAGCATGGTGCGCGGGTTGCCGAGCGGCTGCATACGCTGGCGCTGCGGCTGGAGATCGCCGACGACGGTCGCGGCGTACCCGAGGAGCTGGCCGAACACCTGTTCCTGCCCTTGGTCAGTGGTCGCGCCGAAGGCACCGGCCTGGGCCTGGCGTTGGCCCAGCAGGTCGCGCGCGAGCATCGCGGCACGCTGACCTACCGCTCGCGGCCCGGCCACACCGTATTCACCCTGCTGCTGCCGATCGGCAGCGGCACCGTTCCGGCCGAGGAGGCCCCGCGCGATGTCTGACGCGTCCCCTTCACCCCAGCGGATCTGGGTGGTCGACGATGACCGCGCCGTGCGCTTCGTGCTGTGCACCGCGCTGCGCGAGGCGGGCTATCGTGTCGATGATTTCGACAGCGCCGCCGCCGCCCTGCAGGCGCTGGCCGAGGGCTCTCCGCCGGCACTGCTGTTCACCGATGTGCGCATGCCCGGCGATGACGGCCTGGTGCTGCTCGACAAGCTCAAGGCCGCCTTGCCACAGCTGCCGGTGGTGGTGATGTCGGCCTACACCGATGTCGCCAGCACGGCGGGCGCCTTCCGCGGCGGCGCGCACGAATTCCTGTCCAAGCCGTTCGATCTGGATGATGCCGTAGCGCTGGCCCAGCGCGTGCTGCCGGCGGTCGCGCCGGCACTGGCCGCGCCGGTACCGGCCACCGAGGCCTCCGCCGACCCGTCGCCGCAGCTGGTTGGCGATACGCCGCCGATGCGCGCGCTGTTCCGCGCCATCGGCCGGCTCGCGCAGGCGCCGCTGGCGGTACTCATCACCGGTGAAACCGGCACCGGCAAGGAGCTGGTGGCCAACGCGCTGCACCGCGAATCGCCGCGTGCGCAGGGCCCGTTCGTGGCATTGAACACCGCCGCCATTCCCGCCGAGCTGCTGGAGAGTGAACTGTTCGGCCATGAAGCCGGTGCATTCACCGGCGCACAGCGCCGGCACATCGGCCGCTTCGAGCAGGCCGACGGTGGCACCCTGTTCCTCGATGAAATCGGCGACATGCCCCTGCCGCTGCAGACGCGCCTGCTGCGCGTGCTGGCGCAGGGCGAGTTCTTCCGTGTCGGCGGTCGTGAACTGATCCGTGTCGATGTGCGCGTGATCGCCGCGACCCACCAGGACCTGGAAGGACGGGTGGCGCAGGGGCTGTTCCGCGCCGACCTGCTGCATCGTCTGGACGTGGTGCGCCTGCAGCTGCCGCCGCTGCGTGAGCGCCGCGAGGACATCGCGCAGCTGGCCACCACCTTCCTGGCGGCGGCCGCACGCCGGCTGGATACGCCGACCAAGCGCTTGACCGCCGCTGCCTTGCAGGCGCTGCGCGAGCACGACTGGCCGGGCAATGTGCGCGAACTGGAGAACGTGTGCTGGCGGATGGCCGCACTGGCCGCCGCCGACACCATCGGCGTGGCCGACGTGGATACCGCGCTCAACCGGGCACGCACCCGGCGCAGCAGCACCGGCGGCACCGACCCGGGGCAGTGGGAGGCGCTGCTGTCGGAGTGGGCGCGGCGGCAACTGGCGGAGGGCGTGGAAGGGCTGCATGCGCAGGTGCGCGAGCGCGTCGATCACGCCCTGCTGGACGCTGCCCTGCAGATCACCCACGGTCGCCGCGCGGAAGCCGCGGCGCGGCTGGGCCTGGGCCGCAACACGCTGACCCGCAAGCTGGGCGCAGGCCGCCGCCGCGGCCCCCATTGAACGGTCCCTGCACGCGATCCTCGCATCCGCTTGCCGAACCGTTGATCCCTCATGGACGATGCCGTCCGTAGTGTCACCTGCAAGGAGTCTTCGATGCGCCTGTCACCTGCCCTTCTTCCGCTGTCCGCCGCCGCGCTGCTGTCCGCGTGTGGCAGTACGCCGAAGCCGCAGCCCACGCCACCGCCGCCGGTCGTGACCAGCACCGCACAGCAGGCCGAGGCCAATCTGGCCCCGGCGTCGGCCAGCATCGTCAGTGGCCGGCTGGTGCTGAAGGTCGAACCGGCAGGCGTACACATCACCGGCCTGGTCGGTGGCCTGCAGCCGATGCAGCAGGCAGGCTTCCATATCCATGAGCGCGGTGACTGCAGCGCCGTGGATGCCAGCAGTGCGGGCAATCACTTCAATCCCGGCGGCGTCGCGCACGGTCGCGCCGGTGCCGGCACGCATCACCTGGGCGACATCGACAACCTGCGTGCCGATGCCCAGGGCCGCGCCAACGTCGACATCCACCTCAAGGGCGTTACTCTGGGCGGAGGCGCCGCCACCGATATCGCAGGACGCGCATTGGTCGTACATGCCAATGCCGATGACTATCGCAGCCAGCCTGCCGGCAATGCCGGCGTTCGCATCGCCTGCGGCGTGATCCGCGTGACGCGCTGATCGCCGCCGGCCATCTTCCAAGGAGAGCATCCATGCGTCTGATCCATACTTCGCTGTTCGCGGCCATCGCCGCCCTGGGCCTGGCGGCCTGCGGCAAGCCGGCCGACACCCCGCAGACCGAGACGCCGCCGGCCGCGCCGGCCGAGAGCGCAACCACCGAGCCTGCGCCTGCCGCAGAACCGGCGTCCACCGCCGATGCCTCGGCCACGGCCGAGCTGGCACCCACCCAGGGCAACGAGACCAAGGGCAGCGTCACCTTCAAGCGGGTCGACGGCAAAGTGCACGTCACGGGCCAGATCAGTGGCCTGAAGCCCGGCAGCGAGCACGGTTTCCACATCCACGAGAAGGGCGACTGCAGTGCGCCGGACGGCACCAGCGCCGGCGGTCATTTCAACCCGGGCAAGCAGGACCATGGCAGCGTGGCCAGTGATCCGCACCACGGTGGCGACATGCCCAACATCAAGGCCGACGACAAGGGCGTGGCCACCATCGATGGCCCGGTGTCGAGCAACGTGAACATCGGCAAGGGCGATGATTTCGACATCATCGGCCGTGGCCTGATCGTCCACGCCGATCCGGATGACTACACCAGCCAGCCGACCGGCAACGCCGGTGCGCGCCTGGCCTGCGCAGTGATCCAGAAGGCCCCGTAAGGCCGGCCCCGCTGGATTGGAAAACGCCGGCGCAGGCCGGCGTTTTTCTTTGCATCCCTTGCTGTAGAGCCGAGCCCACGCTCGGCTCAGACCGCCGGAAGAGCAGCCGAGCATGGGCTCGGCTCTACAACACACGGCCGCCGTTTCCTTGTCAGCGCGCCAGCAACTCGCGCGCGTCCTGTCCCGCCTCGCAATGCACGAACAGCACCGGCACACCGTGTGCTTCCAGCACTGCCGCCATCTGCCGCTGGCGCATCAGGAACTGCTCATAGATGCCCTGCAGGCGATCGCAGTCGCCACTGTCATGACTGTAGTGGGCGCACCAGCCGGCCGGATCGAACAACGCCATGCGCGCCTCGCCATGGCTGTAGCGCAGCAACGGCTCCGGTGCGGCCTCAAGCCATTCATCCTCGCCCGGCGCCATGATCGCGGTCTCGATCAACGGCCACAGCGCGCCCAGGCCCTGGTTGTCGTACTGCATCGACATCATCGCGGCCAGGTCGTTCACGGTGAAATAGCGCGCATGCTCGATGCGGGCACCGAAACTGTTCTGCGCCATCAGCGCGGTATCGGCATGGGCCATGCCATTGGCCAGCAGCACCTCTTCCAACGCATCGGCCACCGCACGGGTGGTCGCCACATCACTGCCGGTCAGCAGGAACGGCAGCACACGCAGGCCGCCACCCACCAGCGTCGCATCGGCCTGGAACGGCAGCGGCACATCGCCATTGGCATCGGTACCGAAGGCCAGCAGCCGCGGGCCCTGGTTGCGGCCCGGCGCGCGCATCTGCAGTTCTTCCAGGCGGCGATGGATCGGCCAGCCCGGGCGCAGCACTTCGGCCGGGTCGAAATGGGCGGCGGCCAGGACCAGGTCCAGCTCGGCCACGGCCGGTACCAGCTTGGACAGGTCGCGGCCGACGCGCTCGGCCAGTTCACCGGCCTGGTCTGCGCTGAGTACCGCCTGGCGGGGGATCTCGCCGCCGGCCAGTTCCAGGGCCAGCACGCCAAGGGCATTCATCGCGGGGTCGGGTTTGCTCATGGTTCCACGGTTGGCCCATCACAGGGCGGCAGCTACACTTGGCCCCATTATGCCTGCTCTGTCGTGCAGGCCATGTTGCAGACACCCTCATCCATGCCAGGTATCTCCATGCCCAACGCTCGTCCCGTCGCCATTCTCGGTGGCGTCCGCATTCCGTTCTGCCGCCAGAACACCGCGTATTCGGATGTCGGCAACCTCGGCATGTCGGTACGCACGCTGGGCGCGCTGGTCGAACGCTTCGGCCTGCACGGCCAGCAGCTGGGTGAAGTGGCGATGGGTGCGGTGATCAAGCACTCCAGCGACTGGAACCTGGGCCGCGAAGCCACGCTGTCCTCCGGACTGTCGCCGCTCACCCCGGGCATCACCCTGCAGCGTGCCTGCGGCACGTCGCTGGACAGCATCATCACCGTCGCCAACAAGATTGCTCTTGGCCAGATCGAATCGGGCATCGGCGGCGGGTCGGACACCACCTCCGACGTGCCGATCGTGTACGGCAAGAAGCTGCGTGCACGCCTGCTGGCCGCCAACCGCGCCAAGAGCACCGGCGACAAGATCCGCGCGCTGACCTCCGGCTTCAAGTTCTCCGAACTCAAGCCCGAGTTCCCGGGCGTGGCCGAACCGCGCACCGGCAAGAGCATGGGCGATCATTGCGAGGACATGGCCAAGGAATGGAACATCTCGCGCGACTCGCAGGACGAGTGGGCGGTGTCCTCGCACAAGAAGCTGGCCGCCGCCTATGAGCGTGGCTTCTTCAACGACCTGATCGCGCCGTTCCGCGGCGTGGAGCGCGACAACATCCTGCGCCCGGATACCTCGCTGGAAAAGCTGGCCACGCTGAAGCCTGCGTTCGACAAGGTGTCCGGCCGCGGCACCCTGACCGCCGCCAACTCCACGCCGCTCACCGATGGTGCCGCGGCGGTGCTGCTGGCCAGCGAGGAATGGGCCCGCGCCCATGGGCACGAGCCGCAGGCCTACCTGCGCGATGCGCATGTCTCGGCGGTCGATTTCGTGCACGGCGAAGGGCTGCTGATGGCACCGACCGTGGCCGTGCCCGAGATGCTCAAGCGCAACGGCCTGACCCTGCAGGACTTCGACATCTACGAAATCCACGAAGCGTTTGCCGCACAGGTGCTGTGCACCCTGCGCGCGTGGGAGAGCGAGGATTACTGCCGCAACCGGCTGGGCCTGGAGGCACCGCTGGGCCGCATCGATCCGGACAAGATCAATCTGCTGGGTTCGTCGCTGGCAACCGGTCACCCGTTTGCGGCTACCGGCGCGCGTGTGATCGCCACGGCCGCAAAGCAGCTGGCCGAACGCGGCGGCGGCCGCGCGCTGGTGTCGATCTGCACGGCAGGCGGCATGGGCGTGGTGGCGATCGTCGAGCGCTGATCGCTGCAGAAGGCTGTCCATGGAAAAGCCGCCCGGATGGGCGGCTTTTTCGTTGCGGACCCGGTGGGGTGCCGACCCTTCGCCGGCACTGCACCGGTCAGGGAAGACGGGGGTTGCCGAACTCGTCGCGCTCTTCGTTGGCGTTGTACACCGGGGGTTGCGGCACCGTCGGCAGGTCCTCCACGGTGGCGCGCGGCGGCACCTCATCGGCGCCGGCCCCTGCCGTGCGCACCAGCGCCACACTGTCCTCGCCGCGCTGCAGGCGCAGCGCGTTGGCCAGGCACTGTGCGGCCAGCGCGTGTTCACCCCGCTGGGCGAACAGCTCACCCAGCGCTTCCCAGGCCGGGGCACCGGCGCCGCTGGCGATCGCTTCGTGCAGGAACGTATCGGCAGCGTCCCATTGCTGCTGGGCCAGGGCGACGCGGCCCTGTGCCAGGCGCAGCGCCGCCGAATCGTCATGCACGTTGCGCCAGCGCTGCAGGTTGGCCTGGCGCGTGGCGAGGCGTTCGGCGGGCAGCCGGCCATACAGGGCCACCAGTTCGTCGTCCCAACGCTGGTCCAGGGCGTGCTCCAGCGCCAGCAGCGCCGGCTCGTCCCAGTTCAGCGCCACCGCGCGGCTGGCATAGGCGCCCACCACGTCGGGGGTCGGCCGCAGCGCTTTCGGCGTGGCTTCCCACTGCGCGGCCAACGCATTGACGTCGGCCGCTTCCAGCAGCGCCTGCGCGGCCAGGCGCGCTTCCAGTTCGCTGTTGGATTCGGCCGGCAGCACCTTGCTCTGACGCAGGGCGCCCAGCTGTCCATACGCTTCGTGCGCACGACCGGCGCGGGCCAGTGCCTCGGTGCGCAGCCACAGGCCACGCGGCGGAAGCGGCTGGATCGCGGCCACGTCCAGCACGTTGATCGCGTCCACCGGCAGGTCGCGCGCCAGCAGTTGCTCGGCGCGCAGCAGCGCCTGCAGGGTGGCATCGGATTCACCCAGCCGCTGCAGCAGCGCCTCACCTGCGCTGGCGTCAGCACGTGCCTGTGCACTGCGCACGGCATTGGCCAGCGCCACCGCGCTCACTTCCGGGTCCTTGGCGGCGCCGTCGAGCAGCTTTTCCGCGCGCTGCCACTGGCCGTGCTCGTAAGCCTGCAGGCCATCGATCAGGCGCACCCGGCCCTGCTTGCGGCGGTAGCGGCCCCACGCACGGAATGGTGCGGCGATCAGGCTCCACAGCAGCCACAGCACCAGCACTGCAATCACCGTCAGCAGCGCCACCTTCGGCAGGTTGCTGTGATAGTCGTAGCCGCCATAGCGCAGAATCACTTCGCCGTAGCGGTTGAGATCGTCGGTGCCGAGCCATTGCGCGGCGACCACACCAATGGCCACGGCCAGCAACAGCACGACCAGGGATTGCAGGGGTTTCATTCGGGTAGCCTCCGGTCGGTCTGGGTGCGCAGCTGTTGCAGGGTGCTGCCTAGGACGGTGTTGCTGGTCTGCAACGGAAGCTGGCGCAAGGCCTGCAGTTCAGCACGCTGCGCGCGCAGGGCCGGTGAATCCGGCCAGCGCCGCTGTGCCCATTGCTCCACGCGCGACAGCGCGGCGTCACGGCCGGCACGGTCGCCGCGCTCGATCGCCGCCCGGGCCAGGGTCAGTTCCAGTTGCAGTGCATCGTCGGCGTTGCGCCGTTCGGCGGCGGTCAGCGGACCGTTCTGGCGGCTCGGGCTGATATCGACGAAGGGCGCCAAAGCGGCCTGCCACCACGCTCGTGTCTGGTCGCCGGCCGGCGTACTGGTCACCTGGGTCGGCAGCCCCTGCAGGGCTCCGGCCAACGCATCCAGTCGCTGCAGCGCCTGAACGCGGGGTCCGGCACCCAACGCATCGAGGGCATCGCGCTCCTGTACCAGCGCCTGGCGCAGGTTCAGGCCCTCGCTGTCGGGCAGCGCGGCCAGCGCGGTCGCGGCCTGTGCATAAAGACGGCGGGCACCTTCGACATCGTCGGCGTAGTTCAAGCGCTGTGCGGCCTGGGTCAGCAGCAGTTCGGCCTCGTCGCGCTGCACGGCCTGCCGGCCCTGGTTGGCACTGTCGGCGAGCTTGGCGAGGTTTTCCTCCAGCAGCGCACTGCGCTGCGACAGGCCCAGCATTTCGTCGCGCAGCACGCGATTGGTTGCGGCCGCGTCCTGCAGGCGTTGGCTGGTTGCGCGCTGGTCGCGACGCAGCGCATCCAGCGTGGCCTCCAGGCCCTGCAACTGCACCGCCATCGTCCGTGACTGCGCTTCCTGCTCATGCTGTTGCTGCTGCCAGAAACGCCAACCGGCATAGCCCCCTGCACCGAGCACGGCCACCACCGCCAGCGGCAGCAGCAGCCAGCGCAGGGAGCGGCGGGGCGGGGAAACGGGGGCGGTGTCGTTCATCAGGCTTCCTTGTCGGCGGCGTCGCCGGAAGGGTTCCGGCAGGCAGCGTCAGGCACAGCATCCCTGTTGCCGACGACAGCGGCAAGCGTGACCCACGTCCCTGTTCAGGTCGCTGCCGGCCCGGTGAGCGTGGTGTGTGCAGCGGCGATCAACTGCGGGGTGGTCGGCCCCGCGCTGCGTACCACCCGCAGGCCCAGCGCCTGCGCCTGCACGCCCAGCCGTTCGCTGGCGACCAGCGCGGTGGCACGGGCCTGCAGCCGCTGCTGCCACTGCGGCGACAGCTGCTCCCACACGCGTTGCAGGGCTTCACCGCTGCTGACCGCCATCAGCCAAGGCGCAGAACACTGTCCCAGCCGTGCCAGGGTGCGAGGCGACAGGCGCAGCGGTTGGCGCCGATAGACGTCGGCACGTTCGATGCTGGCACCCGCCGCCTGCAGCCGGGCGGCAATCAGGCCCCGGCCGCCGGGCGCGGTGACCAGCCCGATCCGCAGGCCATGTACGCCCGCCAGTACCGGCAGGGCCAGCAACCCCTCGCTGTCCATCCGCTGCGGCGCGTGGACCTCGCTGATGCCGTGCGCCTGCAGCGCGCGTGCGGTGCCCTCGCCGACCGTCAGCCACGGGCTGTGCTGCGCCGGGCGCAGCGGCAGCAGCGCGGCAGCCGCCGTGACGGCGGCGGGGCTGGTGAACACCACCCGATCGCAGTTCAGCGCGCGTTGCAGCTGGCGCACCACGGCAGGGCCCTGCAAGCGTTGCAGCCGCCACGGCGACAGCGCCACCAGCTGCCCGCCGAGCCCAGCAACGGCGCGGCGCAGCGCCGCATGCTGGCCCTGCGGACGCAGCGAGATCAGCGTCCAGCCCGCGCCGCGGCGCGCGCTGCCAGTGGGTATCGTATGGTCATCCATTGCCTGCATTATGCGGGCCCGCCGTTGTCGTGGTTGCTGCTCCGATGTCCGTTGATGCCCTGAGCTCCTCGTTGGCCTCCCTGCAGGAGGTGCTGGACTGCATGCCTGCGGTCCGTGCCATGCAGATCCGCCTGGACGGCTATGCCGATGGCGTGCTGCGCATCACCGCGCCGCTGACGGCGAACGTCAACGACAAGGGCAACGCCTTCGGTGGCAGCCTGGCCTCGGTGCTGACCCTGTCCGGCTGGGCGCTGGTCAGCCTGCGCCTGCGCCTGGCCGGCCACGACGCCGAGGTCTACGTGGCCGACAGCAACCTGCGCTACCTGGCGCCGGTCTACGAAGACCTGCACGCGCATGCCGAGGCGGCCGAAAGCGGTGCCTGGGACACCTTCCTGACCACCTTCCGCCAGCGTCGCAAGGCCCGCATCAGCATCATCGCCACCCAGCCGGCCGCCGACGGCCGGGCCGCTGCCGAGTTCAGCGGTCGCTTTGTTGCCTTCGCCAAAGGGTAGGATGGCAGGCTGACGCCCTGCGGAAACCCCTGATGCGCCGCCTCATCCAGATCCTGTTGTGTTCCCTGCTGCTGGTCAGCGCCATGGCCGGTGCCGACGAGCTGAGCCGCAAGCAGCGCAAGATGCTGGAAGAGACCCAGATCGCCTACGGGGCGACGATCCGCTGGGGCAGCATGGACGACGCCATCGGCTACCTGGATCCGGTGCTGCGCAAGGAAAAGCCGCCCACCGAGTTCGAGCTCAACCGTTATGCACAGCTGCGGGTGTCCTCCTACCGCGAGCGCAGCAGCGCCTCGCTGCCCGATGGCCAGGTCGAGCGCCGGGTGGAAATCGGCGTCATCAACCAGAACACCCAGGCCGAGCGCACCGTGGTGGTGACCGAGCGCTGGCGCTGGGATGCCGAGGCCAAGCGCTGGTGGCAGGCCGGTGGCCTGCCGGATCTGTGGCAGGGGCAGTGACGGGCCGCGTCCGGCTTGTGCGACAATCGGCGCCCGCTTATCGACCCGTGACCTGAGTGAATTACGAAGAGTTGCTGGCCTTTGCAGGCCGAAACCCGATGCTGTCCGCGGCCCTGGTCGGCCTGACCGTGGCCCTCATCGTCACCGAAATCCGCCGCCTGTTCCGGGGCTTCAAGGGCATCAAGCCCGCCGAACTGACCCAGCTGATGAATGCGGGCGGCACGGTGGTGGTGGACCTGTCCGCCAGCGGTGACTTCGAAAAGGGCCACATCGCCGGCAGCCGCAATGCGCAGGCCAGCGCGTTCGGCCCGGAGCACAAGCTCGTGGCCAGCGCCAAGCAGGCGCCGGTGGTTCTGGTGTGCCGCAACGGCAACGCATCGGAAACCGCCGCCAAGGCGCTGAAGAAGGCCGGTTTCGAAAAGGTCTTCGTGCTCGAGGGCGGCATTCCCGCCTGGCAGCAGGCCGAACTGCCGCTGGTCAAGGGCCGCAACTGATTGCCGCAGGTGGCGGATCCGGCCTTGTATGGGCCTGATGCCGCCCCCATCGCAGTAATTCGACCCTAGTTTTCATTGCATTCACCTGGAGTTACTGGAAATGTCCGAAGAGATCACCAACGGCGCCGCTGCGCCGGTCGATGCCGCTACCGGCCCCGCTTTCACCGTCGAGAAGATCTACGTCAAGGACGTCTCCTTCGAGTCGCCGAACGCACCGACCATCTTCAATGACCAGGTGCAGCCGGAGCTGCAGCTGAATCTGAACCAGCAGGTGCAGCGCCTGGGTGAGAACGCGTTCGAAGTCGTGCTGGCCGTCACCCTGACCTGCCAGGCCGGTGAGCGCACCGCCTACGTGGCCGAAGTGAAGCAGGCCGGCGTGTTCGGCCTGGTCGGCCTGGACCCGCAGTCGATCGACGTGCTGCTCGGCACCCAGTGCCCGAACATCCTGTTCCCGTACGTGCGCCAGCTGGTCAGCGATCTGATCCAGGCCGGCGGCTTCCCGCCGTTCTTCCTGCAGCCGATCAACTTCGAAGGCCTGTACGCAGAAACCCTGCGCCAGCGCCAGGAGCAGGGCGACGCACCGTCGCTGGCTGACTCCGAGCCGGCCGGCAACGCCTGAATCCGCCGCGACGTCACGGATGAGCACTACCGCTGACAAGATCGCCGTGCTGGGCGCCGGTTCCTGGGGAACCGCGCTGGCCAGCCTGCTCGCCCGGCACGGTCACCCGACCGTGCTGTGGGGGCGTGATGCCGCCGTGGTCGAGGCCATCGACCAGCGCCACGAGAATCCGCGCTACCTGCCGGGCATCCCGCTGCCGGACAGCCTGCATGCCACCACCGACCTGGCGTCGGCGGTGCACGGTGCCGCCTGGATCCTGGTGGTGACCCCGTCGCACGCGTTCAACGAGACCGTGCGCGCGCTGGCGCCGCTGCGTCCGGCCGGTGCCGGCGTGGCCTGGGCGACCAAGGGTTTCGAGCCCGGCTCCGGCCGTTTCCTGCATGAAGTCGCGCGCGAGATCCTCGGCGAGGACGTGCCGCTGGCCGTCGTCACCGGGCCGTCGTTCGCCAAGGAAGTCACCCAGGGCCTGCCCACCGCGATCACCGTGCACGGCGACGTGCCGGCGTTCGCGCAGACCGTGGCCGAAGCCATGCATGGCCCGGCGTTCCGTGCCTACACCGGCGACGACATGGTCGGTGCCGAGCTGGGGGGCGCGATGAAGAACGTGCTGGCCGTGGCCACCGGCGTTGCCGATGGCATGCAGCTGGGCCTCAACGCCCGTGCCGGCCTGATCACCCGCGGCCTCAACGAGATGCTGCGGCTGGCCGCGGCGATCGGTGCCAAGCCGGAAACCCTGATGGGTCTGGCGGGCCTGGGCGATCTGGTGCTGACCTGCACCGGCGACCTGTCGCGCAACCGCCGCCTGGGACTGGCCCTGGGCCGCGGGCAGACGCTGCAGGATGCCGTGCGCGAGATCGGGCAGGTGGTGGAATCGGTGCAGACGGCCGATGAGGTGATGCGTCAGGCACGCCGACACGGCATCGATCTGCCGATCTCCGATGGCGTACGCGCCGTACTGCACGGCGAGCAGACCCCGGCAGAAGGCCTGCGCGCATTGCTGGCGCGCGAACAGAAGCCGGAGTATCCGGACACGCTGTTCAAGTAACCGAAAACCCCGGCCATGCGCCGGGGTTTTTTCATCAGGGAGTACCCATGCGGGTGCCGGACCGGACACAGGCTTTGGTGGGTGCCAAGCTTGCTTGGCATCACGCGCGCAGCATATCCACGCGTGGCGTGGATCCATTGCAACGCCCGATCACCGCGCCTGTGGCGGCGCGTTGCCGTTGTCCATGTCCGAGAAGATCATCCAGGGTCCATCGCCCGCGCGCGTCAGCGTCAGCGTGAACTTTCCGGTATCGCCGACGTTGCCGCCAAACGTGTAGGCACCAATGATGTAGGCCGTGCTCCTGTCCACCGCGTACGCCAGCGCGCGCAGGCGCAGCGGGCTCCCGCCCTGTCCGGCGTAGGCGGCCGCGATCGCGTCGCGCCCGCGCACCGGCGGCTGGTGGCTTTGCAGGATGAATCCGTCTTCGGCGAACAGCGCCGCCAGTGCCTTGCCATCGCCCGCGCTCCACGCCTGCTCGTAGTCGCGCAGCACGCGATCCAGTGCCGCAGGCAGTGCCACGTCGGGCAGGCGTTCAGCGGGCGGCGGTGCGCTGCTGGCGTGCTGCGCGAGGGCAGGACCGGCCAGCAGCACGGTGGCAAGAAGGATCGCGGCATGGAAGGGTCGGCGCATGCGAAGAGTCCCGGGCGGTGGCAGAAGCCTGGCCGCAAGAATAACCACACGGGCCGGCCCCGGATCGCGCGGCCGAGGGTGCGCGAAACGTCCCTGTCAGCCCGGACGCAGCAAGGTGCCGGCCTGCACTGACAGTGACAGGCAGGCCATCACCAGTCCTTCCATCACGCGATCGCCCACGTACTGCTCCTCCGGCCCGTTCTGCCGGACACGCTCGGCGGCCAGCAGCATCTCCAGCGCCACCCGCAGGCCGGCGTGCGCGCAGTCGGCATCGGCCAGCGCCAGTTGACGGCCAGGCAGCGGATGGCGTTCCGGCCAGGGCAGGCCATCGGCGGCTGCGCCGCTGCCGATCCGTTTCAGCGTGGCGATGAAGGTGTTGGGGTCGGACGGGGACTGTTGGGGGGTCGCATCGGCATCGTTGGCCGGCGCGCTGTCGGAATGCGGAGGGGGAAACTCGGGTGTGGTCATTGATGAGGCTCCGTGCAGGACAGACGGTAGCCGCCACGGATAAAGGTGGCGGGCGGAGACGTGGCTCGAAAACCGGGAGGTTGCTAGGCCGGCAGGCACAAGGCCTCCACGCTCCGCCCGCCATGGCCGGCGGACGCGCTGCCAGCCGGCACCACACGAGGTGACACCGGCTGGCAACCGTAATCAAGCAACTCCACGGGTTTTCGATGCCCGGCCACCTTTTGGGGTGGCACCACATCTGTACCTGTGTCACTGCGCAACGCCAATGAGCCGAGTTGTATTCAACCCACGATGCTCGACGCTTTCAGCATCCTCGCACACGGTTAAGTAGTCGCAGACGTTGATGGCGCAAGGGCCTCACGCATTCGGGGAATCTGCGACACGAGTCGTGCTTGAGTGCTTCAGGGCGCCGCGAAACCTGGACGATTGCGTCAGGTGAGACGAGCGCAGATCGCCTGCGCGGCTTTCGTCAGAACGCAAGAATCGGGCTCGCCATGACGTGCTTCCGACTGCGTCGACATCCATGCGTAGATCCGCTGAGTCAGTCATCGGTGCGTCCTCTCAGCGAAGGTAGCGAGCGGCGACCTCACTGCGTGAGAGGTTGGGCGCCATTGCCAGGCGGGCCTGCTGAAGGGCCAAGTACTGTGCTTCGTCGGGCAACGGAGGGATGGTGACCGTTTCGCGGCGGTCGAAGCCCACCAGGGCAGCATCGACCATCGCACCAGCCTCCATCAGGAAGCCAGGTGGAAACTCGTCCATGCTCCGCCCTGCCTTTTCCCAGAGTTCCGTGCGGGTCGCGCCAGGCAGGACTGCCTGGACGTAGATTCCGCGAGGTCCCAGTTGCGCCGCCAGCGCTTGACTGAGATTTAATAGATAGGCCTTGGTCCCGCTGTAGACGCCTTCGAACATCTCTGGCGCCAGTGCAAGCACGGACGACAGATTGATGATCGCGCCTTCGCCTCTGCGCAGGAACGCGCGGGCCGCCGCAGCACACAAGCGGGTCGGTGCGGTGACATTCAACGCGATGATTCTCTCCAGCGCTGCCGGCTCGTTCTCGAGCATTCCGCCTTTGAGTGACACACCGGCATTGTTCACCACAAGGCCGATATCACCTTGATCGATGCGTGCTTCGACCACAGCAAGCCCTTCCGGCAGCGTCAGGTCAACGGGGATGATCTCCACCGGCACGCCGGTCTCAGCCCGAAGCGCATCGGCGAGCGAGTCGAGTCGTTGTGCGTCGCGCGCGACCAGTACCAGGCCGTAGCCGCGACGCGCGAGGCGGTCCGCGTACACCGCTCCGATTCCAGTGGAGGCGCCAGTGACGAGTGCAACAGATTGGGAACTCATCGTCTTATCCTGATTGGAGTGATTCATCAGCGATTGACATCGACCAAGGTACGGCCTTTCGAATTGCCTTGAAGCATCTGCGCGGCGGCAGCCGGAACATCGCCCAGGCTGATCTCCCGGGTAGTTGATGCCAGCTTGGCCAGGTCCAGGTCAGCGGCAAGCCGCCGCCATGCTTGCTCGCGCAGTTCAGCCGGTGCGCGGACGGAATCAATACCGGCAAGGGTCACTCCGCGCAGAATGAAGGGCAGAACCGTACCTTGCAGCTCGCGCCCGCCGACGAACCCGCAGGTAGTGGCGATACCGCGATACCGCGTCTGCGCCAGGGCGTTGACCAGAGTACGGCCGCCAACCGCGTCTACCGTAGCCGCCCAACGCTCGGCTTGAACCGGGGGAGCCTCTGCGGACAGCGTCGAGCGATCAATTATGTCAGCAGCGCCCAGCGACGTCAGATAGTTCGCCTCGCTTGCTTTGCCTGTGGACGCCACAACTCGATAGCCCAGGCCGGATAGCAGGGCCACGGCGACGGATCCGACACCACCCGATGCACCCGTGACCAGTACGTCCCCATCGCCTGGCTTGACGCCGTGTCGTTCAATTTCCAGCACGCTGAGCATGGCCGTGAGGCCTGCGGTTCCGATTGCCATGGCCGAACGTGCGTCGATGGCAGCCGGAAGCTTTACCAGCCAGTCGGCCGGAACTCGAGCAAGCTGCGAGAAGCCGCCATGGTGGGTCTGGCTGAGATCCCAGCCCGTTGCCACCACCGTGTCTCCCGCGCTGAAGCGCGGGTCTGCCGAAGACTCGACCGTGCCGGCGAAATCAATGCCTGGAATCAGCGGAAACTTCTGGATGATCTGCATGCCGGCCAGGGCGATCGCATCCTTGTAGTTCAGGTTGGACCACGCCACCCGTACGGTGACGGCATCATCTCCCAATGAAGACTCTTCCAACTGCTGAACGTCTGTGGTGACCGGACGGTCTGCGGATCGGTCGGAGACCAGAGCACTGAATGACACGGCGTATCCTTGGGGTGTGTGTGGTGCGAATATAGGCGTGCTCGGCGATGTTCGTAAGAACGTACATTTATCGCCCTTACTATCATCCGTGTGCCTATGAGCCTGGAGAAGACGCATGCGTACCAAACGACTGGATCCCAAAAGCGGGTGTGCCGTAGAGCTGACCCTCTCCGTCATTGGTGGGGTCTGGAAACCACTGTTGCTGTTTCACCTGCTCATGGGAAAGAAGCGTTTCATGGAATTGACCCGGCTGATTCCCACCGCAACCCAGAGAATGTTGACGCTCCAGCTGCGGGAGCTGGAAGCCGACGGCCTCATCAATCGCCATGTATATGCTGAAGTTCCGCCTCGTGTTGAGTATGAAGCGACCGAACTTGCGCGCACTCTTGCGCCAGTAATGCTGAGCCTGCGGGAATGGGGAGAGAATTACAGAGAATATGAGCAGCGGTTACCGCCAATTGAATGCGGCTGCGATGCGTCGGTAAACGCAGTGAAGCGCAGGAAGAAAGGGGCGCAGAAGGTCGCTCATTGAGCACGGCCGCTTCTGGCCGCAAGCGCCCCTCGGCGGGCGTTGGACTTCGGGTTCGAGGACTACAGGACTGAAGTGAGACTGCGTTGTCTCGTCGGTCTTGGGCGAACAAGCCCCAGATGGTGTTCATGCCTGGGCAGTGTTCCCATCCCCCTTTGGCTTTCATGCGCATCGTTGCGGCGCATGCTCTTCCCTCTTTCGTTGTCGTCAGCGCAGCTGCGCAGGAGACGTCTGATGCCGGGGTTGACCGATGGGAAGCAACAACAGCGTGATGCACAGTGGTCCAAAGTCTCGAGATTGTTCTGGCCTGCAATGGCAATGAGCGCTGCACTCACCGCCTGCGCGGAGTTGCTGCACCGAACAGGCGCCTATCCTCGATCGGTCTTTGCCGGGAGCGATGTCGATGCACGTACGTCGTTGTACGTGGGACTGATGTACGTGTTCCTGGTTCCGACGTTGTTTCTTCGAATGAGACAACTGCTCTCACACTATCCGGTTCCTTGGAACCCCCGCAGAAAGCGTTGGTTGCTGGGCCTTTTTTCGCTCATTCTCTGCAGCGGAATGATCATGCTGCCGGTGATCGTGCTCGCTGTGGGAGATGACGCTGCTGGTCGTGGCCGGAGCGCGTACCGACTGTTCACCGGTAGCCTGTTCGGCACCTGTTTAGTGGGTGGCGTACTCGCATATGCGGCTGCCATGGCAGCTTGGCTACTGTCTGCAACCCCCAGGTTGCTGTTTCCGAAGCCTCCGTCCCGGTAACTGCCCTGCCGATAGATGCCGAGAGCCCGCGCCGGTGGAGACGCGCAAGGAGAGCGGGGTTCCGCCTCCGCCCAGAAGCAGGCATCGGCCCTCTACGACTGCCCGCGGTCACCCGCACCCTGCCTCTCGTACCAGCCTTCAGTACGGTTCACGATACGAACGACCGACAACATCACCGGCACCTCGATCAGCACACCGACAACGGTGGCCAGCGCGGCGCCCGAATGCACCCCGAAGAGCCCGACGGCGGTGGCGACCGCCAGCTCGAAGAAGTTGCTCGCGCCGATCAGCGCCGACGGGCCGGCCACGCAATGGGCGACGCCCAGACGACGGTTGAGCAGATAGGCCAGACCCGAAGTGAAATAGACCTGGATCAGGATGGGCAGGGCGATCAACCCGATGACCAGCGGCTGCTCCACGATCTGCTGACCTTGAAAGCCGAACAGCAGCACCAGTGTCAGTAGAAGGGCCGACAGCGAAACCGGGCCGAGTCGGGTCAGCGCCAGCTGCAGACCCGCCTCGCCACTGCGCGAAAGCATCCAGCGCCGCAGCAGGGCGGCAACACCGACAGGTGCAACGATGTACAAATCCACTGACAGCAGCAGGGTGTCCCACGGCACAGTGATCGCGGACATGCCGAGCAGCAACGCGACCACCGGCGCATAGGCCACCACCATGATCGCGTCGTTCAGCGCGACCTGGCTCAACGTGAAGTTCGCATCGCCGCGGCACAGGTTGCTCCACACGAACACCATCGCGGTGCAGGGCGCGGCTGCCAGCAGGATCAGGCCGGCGATATAGCTGTCGATCTGGCCGGCTGGCAGCCATTCCGCGAAGAGGTGACGCAGGAATACCCAGCCCAGCAGTGCCATCGAAAAGGGCTTGACCGCCCAGTTGATGAACAACGTTACGCCGATGCCTTTCCAGTGCTGCTGCAACTGGCGCATTGCGCCGTAGTCGACCTTCAGCAGCATCGGGATGATCATCAGCCAGATCAGTGCCGCGACCGGCAGGTTGACCTTGGCCACTTCGGCGGACGCCAGTGCCGCAAAGGCGCCGGGCAGGAGGTGTCCCAGCAGGGTACCGGCCGCGATGCACAGCGCGACCCACAGGGTGAGGTAGCGCTCGAACAGGCGCATGCGCGCGGGCGCCGTCACGGTGTGCTGTCGGTCGGCTGCAACCGGCCGATCTGATCCAGAGCGTTCTGCATTGCCTCGCGGTCGGACCACAACGATCCGGGCAGATCGATCAACGCACGCAGCCGCGATTTCACAATGGCATGCGCGCGTGCAAACGCGGCTGCTTTCTCGGCATCGCTGCCTGCAACTGCGGCCGGATCCGGCTGGCCCCAGTGGCTGCGAATGAAGTCGCCAAACACCACCGGGCAGGCGTCTGCCGCAGCCGAATCGCACACGGTGATCACCAGGTCCATGGGTGCAGCATCCACGAACTCATCCCACGATTTGCTGCGCAGCCCATCGATGGTGATTCCTTCGGCCTGCAGCTGTGCGAGCGCGAACGGGTTGACCTGGCCGGTCGGGTGGCTGCCTGCGCTGAATGCATTGAAACGTTCAGCGCCCCAGGCTCGCAGCGTGGCCTCGGCAAGGACGCTGCGGGCGCTGTTGCCGGTACAGAGGAACAGGACGTTGCGTGTCATGGTGCAGTCGTTGTGATGGCAGGAGGTTGGATCGGGCTTCAGCACTTGCATGCGGGCGCAGTGGGCCCGCACTCCTCGCTCGGCGAACCCGCGCAGCAGTTGTGCGTGAGGTACTCGATCAAGCCGGTCATGGCGGCGAAGTTGGCGCGGTAACAGACATTGCGGCCCTGGCTCTGGTTCTCCACCAGGCCGGCCTGTACCAGCTCCTTCAGGTGGAAGCTGAGTGTGGCCGGTGGCACCTGCAGGGCCGCCGCGATGTCACCGGCTACGCGCCCCGCTGGACCGGCTTCCACCAGCAGGCGGAAGGCCGCCAGGCGGGTGGCGTGGCCCAACGCGGTGAGCGCGACGATTGCATTTGACGTTTCCATATTTCTAGAATAGTCGAATGAATAAGACGATCGCAAGTACCCAGCTGCCGAATCTGAGGGAAGCCTCGCTGCCCCAGCCCGACCCCAGCCTGCTCGCCGCGGGGAATCTGGGACCGCCCCGCATCCTGCTGCTCTACGGTTCGCTCAGGCCGCAGTCGTTCAGCCGCAAGCTGGCCCTGGAAGCCGAGCGGCTCCTGCAGCATCTGGGTTGCGAAACCCGGGTGTTCGATCCGCATGCGCTTCCGATGGTGGACAGCGTGGACAGGAGCCACCCCGAAGTGCAGCGGCTGCGCGCGTGGTCGCAGTGGTCTGAGGGGCAGGTGTGGGTCAGCCCGGAACGGCACGGTACCGTCACCGGCGTGTTCAAGAACCAGATCGACTGGTTGCCGCTGGAGGACGGCAGCGTGCGGCCCACGCAGGGCAGAACGTTGGCCGTGATGCAGGTGAGTGGCGGCTCCCAATCGTTCAACACCGTCAACACCCTGAGGGTGTTGGGGCGCTGGATGCGCATGCTGACCATCCCCAACCAGTCTTCGGTGGCCAAGGCCTGGCAGGAGTTCGATGAGGACGGACGAATGAAGCCCTCGCCATACTACGACCGGGTGGTGGATGTCATGGAGGAACTGGTGAAGTTCACCCTGTTGACGCGGGGCCGGGCGGACTACCTGGTGGATCGCTACAGCGAGCGCAAGGGCGACGCTGCAGCGGCAGTGCTGGCGCAGGCCGCAGGGGCGACGACCGCAGCCGGCACCGGGTGACGGCGCCGTGCGCCGCCTCCCGGGTACGCCAGCCTCAGCCCGCAGCCCCCATCCGGGTGCTCCCCTCAAGGCGCGCCGCCGACAGATACCGGCAGTAGCGGCCGATGAAGATGCCGGTGAATCCACCGGACAGCAGCAGGTAGGCAGCGCTGAAACCTGCGTTGGCGCTCAGCGCGGGCGACACTGCGAGCGCCGTTTCGAAGCCATACTTCACCAGGAACGTGATGAGCAGCAGCGGCAGCAGGCTGTAATCCGCGCTGCGCCACAGCCGTCCCGTCGCACTGTTCATGGCTACACGCGCCCGGCGCAGCAACAGCCAACCCAGGCCCGTTCCTGCGCCGATGCCGACCAGCCACTCGCCCCAGGCCGACCACGATGCGCCGTAGCGGTGGCTGATGGACCACACCCCCCATGCCGCGAACACCGCCGGCACGATCGCCAGCGTGGGCAGCGAGGTTTCGCCGGGCTTCATGGCCGCGATGCCCCGGGTGATGAGAAACACCATCAGCACCCAGACCCAGATCGGAGTATGCGAAAGGAGTTGCTGGAACAGGTTCATGACACGTCCCCTTGGTGAGTACCGGCGAAGTGGCGCCGGGCGGTGACGCGTACTATTCGCGCCGGAGCCTTCCCGAACCAGTGACAGGTGTCAGCCGCCTGAAGGGACATGACGGGTAAGGGTGGCGCGGGCATGCAGCAGGAGCGCTGATAGACGGGCAACCAAAGGTTTGTCGCCATCCGCAACCATAGGTTGAGCCAATTTCCTGCGTCAATTGGTGCAAATATGGTTGCCAAGCACTCATAGTCTCCCCCGCTGACCGGCAGGAACCCAGTTCCATCGAGGGAAGCGTATTCAGGTCCGATCTAGCGGAAAACCTATGCTTGCTCCCATCCAGCTTCATCTCCTGCGTTGACGTTGATTCCAGTGCCGCCCCGTCCAATACGCCCATTCAGGGGGAACCGTTGTCATGTCCGGCCGTTGGGGCTGCAGCGGTAGCGGTTGCGTCCTTAAAGCCCTTTGCTTGGAGATCGGCACGAAGGCTCTTCAAAGCTGTTGCAGGGACAGCCAACCACAGCAGATCCCTTGCCCGGGTCACAGCCACGTACCCGATTCGCCCGTCCTCGGTGGAACCTCCGCTTAGCAGTGCAGATACATGCGGTTTCGTTGCCATGTAGAGGACGGCATCCAGGCTTTCGCCTTTGACCTGGTGCACGGTACTGATTTTGACCCGCAAGGGCTGATCGGCACCTAGGTCAGGCGGGCTCATTAGCGGTGAGCCGGGCAAACTCCTTTTCGAGAGCCGAGCACCGAGCGTGGACGATGTGTGGTTGAGACCGTGGGCCCTGCTCAGATTGGTCATCAGGACCCTTATACGTTGCAGCAGTGCCGGCTGCCAATCGCTAACAGCGGGCAGCGCCGCGCTGGGCAGGCCCGAGACCGGATCTCGCGTAAAAGCCCAAATGACACGACGAAGTGCTCGTTCCTCAGGGTACCTGGCAGGCTGAGTCAGGCGAGCAACGATGCCCTTGGGCGCGTTGTCGGTCAAACCCATGATGGCAGTTGCCACGAGTCTGAATGCTGTTGAGTAGTCGGAGTGGATATCGCGCACCATCGCTGCTTGGGCAAGGATCTTGGTCGTTCCCACGCCTGGCGCACCCTCATGCCCAGCCAGCTCGTTGGCCCACTTGCGTGCGCGGCAGAGCACGGCGGAGCGTGCTGGGTCCAAGCCAGCGGAGACCAGTGTTGCCTGGAAGGCCGCCACGACCTTCTTCGTATCGGCAGTCGTGTACGGAACGAAGTAGGCCCCGTGGAGCGTAGGTGGCGCCGTCCTATCCGGATGGTCCGTGCGCGCCGAGATTGCGTTGGCGAGATCGAGTACGGCCGGTACGGACCGATAGTTCCGCGTCAGGGCGGCCGCAGAAACACCGGGTTTGCTGTGGTAGCTGGACAGGAACGAGCCGGTCGCGCCCATGAACTCGTAGATGCCTTGATTGGGATCCCCAATAAGGGAAATCTGAGAGCCTGCTTGGCTGAGCCTCTCAATGATCACCTGGTGCAGCATGCCGATATCCTGGGCTTCATCAATGAGGATGTGGGGATAGCGACGCGCAAGGACTCGGAGGATCTCGGGTTGTTCGCGGAGGGTAAGGTCGACCCAGTAGCGCGCCAGCTCGTGGGTGTAAGCCCCCAGTTTTCCCAATGCTGCGGCAACCTTTGGGCCATTGTTGATCCTCGCCAGCATGCCGGAGTTCTGATAGAAGAAGCCCGTTGCAGCCCCAGAAGGGCCTATGACAACGCGATGGATATGCCCTTGGGGCACTGGGTAGCTAGCGGTTCTCGGCGATTCCACCCAGAAGCGACAGTCCTTTCCTAAAAGGAATGACTCGCTCCCTGATAGCAAGAACGGGGTCGTGGTACACCCCATCGTCCGATGGGCGTGGGGTCGCAGAATATTTGTCGTAATGAACCCGTCCAATGTGTCGATCTCGACACGCTGGTGGGACGGGATCTTGAGCGATCCCATTGCGAGTGCCTGGTACTCGCGCCTGAAGGTCTCCACGGCGATGTTCGAGAAGGACAGGAGTGCAACCCGGCCCCGGTGATCACCGAGGCATTGACGTATGTGGGCCAGCCTGCGTACAGCTGTGAAGGTCTTCCCACTTCCCGCGCAAGCGATGACCGACATCGGATGCAATGGTGCCGTGATGATCTTACCCTGTTCAACTGAAGGAGTAGTATCCGTGCTCATTCGTCTTCAGCCTTCTTAGGGCTAGGCTGACAAGCGTGCTCGACTGCAGACTGGATATACTTCGGAACAGTGAATTCTTCCTTTTTCGCCTTGGCGATCAGGTACGCCAAAGCTTGTGCAAAGCGCCCCTTCTGGACGTTCCCGTTCTTCCTCTCGAACATTCCGCTGAACAGTACTCGAGCCTTCTCTGCATCTCCAGTAGCGGCGTCTACCTTCTTCTCCAGGTTCGCAGAGATCTTCGGGTGTAGCTCCTTAAGCGCCGCCAGCATGATCTTGCGATTGCTGGCGTACAAGGCCAAGTCATACTCAAGCGTCTTCAGCCCATGGAAGATCTTGAGATATGAATCCTCGAACTTGAGCATACTCAAGGTATTGGCGGACACCTGCACCTTTTCGCCGATCGAAGGGTAGACAGCAGTCGCCTTCTTCTTTCCACTAGAGGTCCCATCTTCCGGCGCATGTTCGTCCGCTTCTGCGCCGCCATCGCCTTTTTCCTCTCCCTCTTCCTCCTCTTCACTCGGACCTGTTGGGTCTGCATCCGTAAGCACGGATACAGGAATCTTCAGCGCCTTCTCGCCGAACAGTGGAATGAATGAGTCGAAGTTGAGGCCTTCAACGCTGATGAGGCTTACCCCATGCTTACGTAGATCGTGACCGCACTTCTCGGCGAGCACACTGACAAGGACCAATTCCGCAGCGCCCTCGACCAGGATTGCGCGGCGTGCAAAGAAAAGCTCAGCCCGGGTGACGTCCAAATAGCGCTCAAGCTTCTCACGCTTTCCGACAGAAAACTTGATGTCTCGGGGAAAGAAAGTCTCCACCTTGATTCCGGTGTCAACAAGACAGGTGAGACTGTCGAGGTTGGCGATGCTGGCAAAGTTGGGTGAGTGGCTGGTAACGAACAGCTGGACAGGCTTCTCTTTGTCCACTGCCTTGATGGTCTCAAAGTATCCCAGGAGCACAGCCTGCAATTGGGGATGCAGATGTGCCTCGGGCTCCTCAATGATCAGGCCTCGATAGCTGGCTTGCGGGTTCTTGGTCAGCTCGCTGAGAACGACCGCCATGAAGATCAGATTGTTGAATCCGAGCCCATTTTGCTCAAGCTCGAACAGATCTACGGTAAGGGAGAGACGTGAAGCCAGGCGTTGGAAATCGCTGACGCTAACCCCCAGCTCAAGCAGCTGGGACAGCTGTGGCCCCAACATCTCGGAGTGGCGAGTCGTTATCGCCTTATGGGTGCTCACAATCGGCGCTTTCGTCTTGAGCTCATCATCCAGCAGCTTCAGTGCCTTATTGATCTCGATCTTGCCATCGTCATCAACGAGCAGCTGAAACAGTCGGGACAGCTGGCTTGTGCGGCCGGGCCTAAGAGCCTGAGAAGCATCGCGCAGGGGCTGTAGATAGACGCCACGAAGGTTTTCCATCATGTCCGCTGTCAAGCCGACATCATCATGGTCTCCGCACCAGCGCTTCGCTCTAAGTCGCCCCGTCTTATCCGCCTCGGAAAAGCTGATGGTGATATGCGCCTCCATCTGCCCGTCCTTGGCAGGCTTCAGGGCAGTCATGAAGTCAGCCTCATCATCGGGGCTCAACCCTCGGAAGACGTACCTGAACACGATGTTGCCGCTAGGCGATCCTGTCTTCGGCCGATGAATATCGTCCGAGTCCAACCGCGGGTAAGGTTCATCGTGCCCGGCAAGGAGAGACCTCAACGCATCGACAATGGCGGTCTTGCCCGCGTTATTCGCACCAACCAGGACGTTCAGTCCACTTTGGAAGTGCAGTACTGCGTTGTTGATCTTGCGGAAGTTCGAGATAGACAGCTCTGCCAAATACACCCTGATGTCTCCTTGTGCTCATGGCGGCGTAGCCGCCTCCTGTCCCTAGCTGCAGCACGACGATGGCCGGCTGACAGCCCTTATCTACCTGGGCAGATTCTACTCAATTCAGGGGAATTGGACGTTCCGGCAACCCTCGTACGCGCATCGCCCTTTGGTTCCCCGGTCCCTCAGGCAAGTAAGGGGCGACGTCGGATCCGTCCGCCCGCGAAGGCAGGGGGTACCTCTGGTAGCAGTGCCTTTCAACGCACCGACGCGCGATGAAGTGGCAGGCCCTATTCGGTCAATGCGGTGATTTCGCCTATACATGGTGGCGGAGTTTGATTGGAGACGGCCCTCATGAAGGACAACAGGTTGTTATTGCAATTCGTAACACTGATGTCCCCGGATCGCCAATTCTTTCGGGAACGGCCTGGCGTAGCCTTCTCTACCAGCGGCGCTGTCCATCGGCTGCCTTGAGTCAATCGACTTCTCACATCTGGAAACTTGGCTGTGGCAACCAATCAAATTTGCAGTGTTCTCGGAGTTTCAAAGCCTGTCATTCAGGCCCTGCTCTCATGGCTGACGGATGCGCGCCTTGTCGCCGCCGTCAGCAACGCCGGGCGGGTAGCGCGCCTGATGGCCGCCGACGGCCTGCAGGGATGGCCACACCGTAAGCGTCGCGGGCGTCACGCAACTCCGGCCACGACACCGCCGGGCGTGGTCAATCTGCTTGAACACGATTTTCTCGCGCTGGAGCCGGAAACCAAGTGGGTGACTGATATTACTGAGATCGAGACCCGGCAGGGCAAGCTGTATCTGTGCATCGTGCTGGATCTGTACGACCAGCGCATCATGAGCTGGTCAATACACGATCGACAGGATCGCCAGATGGTCACCCGGGCTGTGCAGATGGCGGTGCGGCAGCGTCAAAGAAGCGATGAGGTAATCCTGCATTCGGATCGTGGCAGCCAGTTCCTCAGCCGCGACCACCAAGGGGCTCTGGTGGCTAACGGGCTGATCTGCTCGATGAGCGCTGTGGGTCATTGCGGCGACAACGCGGCCTGCAAAGGCTCTTTGGGCTACTCAGGCGTGAGCGGATCTATCGGAGAAACTGCACCATACTTGATGCAGCACGAGCGGGTGTGTTTGACTACATAGAGCGACGCCATAACCCAAGGATGCGACGAAGGGTCGCCAGGCAGGACCAGAAGGTTGCAGCTCTTTTAGAACCGTCCTTGATATCGGGGTAGAACCCCGCGCAGTTGAACAACCCGCTCGGCTGCGCAGGGACGTGATGTCTTCTTCTGGCCTTCTTCAGCGGCACGGGACGGGATCACCGGAAGCTCGGAAGGCCGGAGAATGCATGGCCTTTGTAATAACAACTGCGGTCCGGGCGCACTCTCTAGCGATCTCTGCCGAAATGGCGAATCTCTTCAGAACTTCACTTGCCACGCCCCGCTCGCGCATGCCGCTCTTAAGCAGGGTCATGGACAGGGCCATAATTCTGCTCGCCATGTTCCGACCCGCAAGAAGGTCTTGGCCAGGATGCCTCTGAAGATCTAGGTAGACGCTGAATGATGGCGCACGGTGGATAGAACTTTTTCGTTTAGAAACCAAAAATAAGCTAAGGAACTGCTGGCTAGGGAACACACGCGTATTGGCCTTGCAGAGCGCGTGGAGCACGACTTCGAATTTCCTCGCCTGAGCCCCCCAGTCCTCTAGATCAAAAGCGATCTCGCCGTCCACCTCATGGCCTGGAAACAATGAAGTCGACGAGGCCGGAACTGGTTCGGTCAAAATTCCGATGATGTCAACAGATTTGATGGCAGATAGGTTGAGTAGCGTTCTGAAAGTGGTGGTAGTTCTTCTGAAGCGAATTGCATCCCTCCAGAACCTGTTATGAACGATCTTCAGCCTATCCAATGTCCCATCTTGAAGGAGCCCATCAAAGAAACGTTGATAGTTCTCCGCAGGAATAACCACATCAGGGTTGGTTGCGGTCCAGCGCACGACGTCCTCGATCGAGGCGTTGGCCCAGGACTGAAGTACGCTCGGCCTCTCGTGCGTGGCTGCGCGCGCTAGACTGCAACCGCAATAGGCGCACGTGGCCGCGTTGCCCCTTCGCAACTGCTGACTGTTGCCGCATTCTTGGCAGCGATCAATGATTCTGACTGAGTGCAAGGAGCAATGCGAGTAGTGAAGGAAGTTCCAGATGAGCCTCTCACTTAGACCGTCACTCTCGCCAGCCTCCAGCAGGCACTCTGGACACCAGCGGCGATTGATGCCAGCAAGGCCGCCATCCCGCATCTGCAGGACATTAATGAAAGGCGAGAGCGTGCAGCCGACCAGCCGTTGGTTAGTCAGCTGCTCTAGCGCGCGTGCGCGGTTAAGGCTCACCTGTCCTGGTCCAACGAAGCTATTTCGCTCACTCAGTCCATTTCTTGGCTGACCCGCAACTTTGTCGAGCACTCCTGCGAGGTGTGTCTTTGTAAACCCGGTCGTTTCGCACATCCTCTGGAAGTACCCTCCAAGTGACTCAGTCTGGGCGGTGCCTCCGTCGATCGGTGCAATTGGCGGCAGTGCTGTCCACCGATACCGCATGTGTGCCGTAGTCATTTTCGCTCTACTCCCCCGTACCCATGCGCTTGAGGAAGTCAGCAATTCTCTTCTCACCGTTCAACGGCCTCTGATCCGCAAGCTTGTTGAAGGCCAGCACGCTGCTCCACACGGTTCCAAGCTCCTTCTCGCTTGAGGAGCTGGCGTGCAAGTGCGCTTCAGTGATGCTGTTCGCTCCCTCATTCTTTCGGCGGAGCTCAGCCCTATGGACGACGTCGATAGTGGGGCCGAACACGCCAGCACCATTTGCGTACATCAAATCAGTATTTTTAACGAGGAGCTTTGGATCGGACAGGTTGAAGCTCTGCCCGATACCCTTCAGCACTGCAACGAAATCCCGCTCGTCTTGGGAATTCTTCAGGTCATACGGCCGGATGTAGACGAACCGGGATCGATTCCAGACGTCGGGGTGTCCCGCCCACAAACTCTCCGCAGTGTGGGTAGCCAGCATCACTATTACGCAGCCGATTTCTTCAATCAGTCGCACAAGGTTCGACATGTACCCATAGCTGGTTTGATGAAGATGCACCATCGTCAAGGTTGCCGCTTCTTCCAGGAAGATGTACTTAAGTTGACGTTGCTTCGCCACAGATTCGAAGCTGTGCTGCAATCTCGGCTGCGACTGCGTTGCCCTCACTCTCTTCCACAGCTGATTGTTTACCTCTGCCTCCGCCTGGACATGGTGCGCATCAGTACTGACCGATCGGTCCTTGTTCTCCAGCCAGCCGAAGTCGGGGTCCACCACGGCGTGATGGAGGCGCAGCGTGAGATCCTTGGAGTTGAACTTTCCTCGATCATTGGCCATTGCACGCACCGATATCAAAGGAAGCGTGCCAGCTGGCCAGAGGCTCTGCTTCCCGGCAAGGGCGGGAAGAATAGCTTGTCTGATCTCACTCTTGCCCGATCCAGAAGGAGCCAATGCCCAGACGAACGTACCTGGGCGCGCACCTTGGATGGCATTCAGGAGCTCGGAGTAGGCCGTCCTCATGCGGCTATGATTCACAAACGGAATTCCAGAGTTGCTGTCCACTATCGGTTCCTGTGAATTTGAATGACTGGCGCGGGCTTGCCCCCAATTGCACAAACTACGGCGACTCAATATCGTCAAAGTCATCCATCGCTCGCTTCTTGATTCCGCGCAGAGCGATCTCGTCAAGCGCGTCATATGATTGCGAAGGGAGGCTACTGGAGTCCGCCTCCCCCGGCTTGGGATGAGCCGCGGTGTTGGGCTTCGCGTTCGCGGCTGCCGTACGCATCGCCTGAGCGTGCCTCGCGCTCTGTTTTGCTTCGCGGAGCGATGGCGCGTAGAGCTGGTCATACATACCTCTGAACGACCGCTCAATCAGGGTGGAGTTAGCTAGAGGCCCGATCAAGTTGCAGAACGCCTTGAACAGTCCACGATTCGTCCTAACCCAGATGAAGCTCGGGTCCTCCGGGTCTGTTCGAAGCTGCTCAACCTCGAATGACGCGTCGAGCTCCCTCAGTTCATTGGAGTGAAAGTACCGACCATTCACCTCGAACCCTCGTCCGGGTACATACTTGTTATTGCTGTGGGGGATCGCGGTTCTGAAGAGGAATTCTTCGTCAAGCACTGCGTGCAGGCCGGCACTAGGAAAGAGAAGATCTGCGTGGGCTGCCCGTTCGGCCGGACTTGCGAAGCCTTGTACAGGGACGCTCGGGAAGTGCTCATAAAGCGTTTCCCTGGCCACCGTGTGAACTGTTTCAAAGCGGTGCTTGGCAGTTTTGTAGCTCTTGAACTTCCCATCCACGCCTCGGCCCGCCTTGTCGGGATCGGTGCTACCGACAAGCTCATGGCTGACCTGGGAATTGAACCTTCCAAAGTATCGTTCTACGTCCGAGTTGAACCTCGAACCTGCCGTTGGGCAGATGTGGATTGAGAACTGATATCGCAAAGCCAGAGCAGTGAGAAAGTGCGACTGATTCTCCGTTCCTCGATCGACAAAGATGCTGTTGAATAGTCGTCCATGTCTGCGGACGTAGTCACGTATCAGGATGGCCAAACCATCGCGCCGTGCTGGCCCGAAGACAATGGAATGCGCCATCGGCAGGTCAGTCGCCTCATCTGTCCCTAGATAAATCAGAGGGCACTCTGCGCTTGCTCCCATTCCATCGTCGCTCACCACCCTCACGTCAACTTTGGTACTGTCCACGTGCAGGACTGCATGTTTGGCTAAGGCCCTGCCGGACCGGTCACGCGCGTCCGAGCGTGGCCGTTGCTTTTGGTAGCCACGCATTCCCTGCGTTGCCAAAACCTTACGCAGCTCTAGGCGCGGATCAGCGAGCTTGCGTTCGAAGGCCTGGCGGCTCTGTGGCGACTCACCGTCAGCTTCACAGGCCTTCTTGTGCGCAATGTATGCGTCCTTCTTCTGTGAATACTTGCCTGCGGCGTATGCGCGAACTGCCTCAGTCGTTCTCTTCTCCTGAACGGGGGTAAGGCGGCTCATTCGGTTTCCGCTTGCATGAAACCTGGTAAGGCACTGCTCGAGTTCGTTGTCACCTCTGCTTCGCGCCTCGGTCACCTTCCGCGCTATCTCACGCAGGTGTTTGGGGACGGCTGTACCCTTCGCATGCGCGGATTGGATCAATGCGAGCCGCCTTTCGGCGTTGGTGGCGTCGACTAGCGTCGCCGTTGCGAACGCCGAGTTCAGTTGATTGCGAGATTGCCTGGCAACCTCAAAGAAGTTGCTCCCTATCTCAATAGCCTGAGCCTGACTCAAAGTCAAAAAGAAGTTGCTCGTGTCCGTGAGCGGAACATGCTCAACTGGACCGAAGGCCCAGCGGGTTCCAAGCAGAAGCGCCGCTCGGCTCACGTTGAATCCCTCGATAGTCTCGATCATCCAATCGAGGCTCTTGGGTCCGTCGGCGAGATGCGCACGGATGCGCCTGCCCAAGGCTTGAGCCTCGTTGGCGGGTACCATACGCACCTCGTTATAGATGACCTGCAGGTTCCGGAGTGGCGTGTCGACGCGGGAGGGACTGAGCCACAGGACGTGCTCCATGCCGCGCTGCCTTGCCCAAGGACCATAGGCAAGGTTCTGAAGATTTCCATCGACGTCGACCCATTCACCGGACTTTGCCGCAAGCAAGCTGTCACGAGCGGAGCCGGCCTTGCATTCGACCAGCTCAATGCGACGGGTGCGGACGACCAGAAAATCCAAGGTGCCGCTCCTTACATGATTGCCAAGTCTCACTCCCTTACAGGCAACCTGCGGGAAGTAGCCAAGCACATCCGGATCCAGCTCCAGAGTCAGCGCGAACATGTGTTCAACGGTATGACTTTCCAGCGTGATCAGCTGGCCACATTTCACTGAGTTGAAGTGAGTCACAACGTTGTTCAGCGCGCCCTTTCCTGGCTTCCGCGCTGGACTCGAGCTAGCCATCTCAAGGATGTGCTGTCGCTGTTCGACAGTTAAGCCCTCATGCTCCCGCAGACGCTGGGCCAGTTCTTCTTGATTCATGGAACCCTGCCTATCTACTGGGAGGCGAGCAGCCGCCTCCCTCCCGGAATGCCTAGGGGTTGATTCTTATCGGGGTAAGGGGGTAGATTCGGCATAGCGGTAGTCATCGCTGCGCCTCAAACAGACCCCGGCCTGCCAGCCGGGGTTTGTCTTTTCTGCCCCAGAGAGTGTTCTTAGCTCATCTGGAGGTCCTCCATGTGGAAGATCGGGATCATTGAGTGGCCTCCCGATTGCTGACGGTCTCCGCGCTGCGCGCTGCGGTGAACAGCCATTGCGCGAGATCTCTGGAGCGGATCATGCGGCCCTTCCTCCCAGGGATGGTTGAGGTCGCTATACCCAGTCGGTTGTCATATGCCGCGCGCCTAGCGGCGCTGATGCTGTTGTAGCCGAGCAGCATCCAGACTTCTGAGAGCCGGACATAGAGCCCGTACTCCTCCGCCACCTGCTCGGCGAGCTGATCAGGAGTCGTTGCGCGAAGTGCGAGCGTTTGTATCGACAAGGGCACCATGTAGGCGAGCATCACTCACTCGCTTTCATATTGCAAACAGTGGGCACATCCTCCCGTTCGTGGTGCATGGATTATCTGATTACGTATCAGATCAACTGATATGCATGCGGTTACAGCGGTTGCCATGTCAGATGATTCAGGACGGGATTGTAGGTCGTGTATTGCGATACGATTGGGACGCTGCCAGCTGTGGAGTTTCTTTGCCGCGGCGACCTGAGCGAACTTAGGGATGTGCGATCTCACTTGGACGGGCAGCACGCCAGCACCTAGACAAGCGAATGCCATTCACCACGGGCCGTGAAGCAGGTCGATGCGGCTTGCTGCTATCTATGCAGACCTGAAGCGATCTGTCTTTCGTGTACTTCTGGCTAATGATCAGGGGGATGTATGAGGCCAACCATTCTTGCAATGGACTTAGAAGGAACGCTGATCTCAAATGCTGTCAGCCAGATCCCACGCCCCGGTCTATTCGCGTTCCTGGAAACGATGCGGGCCGAGTTCAGTCAGCTAGTACTCTTTACCACTGTTCCGGAGTCAAGAGTGCGAGAGATTTGTAGCCTTCTCGTGGCGGAGGGCGTGGCCCCGCGCTGGTTTGGGCAGCTTTCCTATGTTTCGTGGCACGGACCAACGAAGGACCTGCGATTTGTCACATCTCACGTCGGTAAAGCCCTTCTGCTAGACGATCATGCGCCTTATGTGCATCCCGGTCAGGAGTCTTGGTGGGTAGAGATCCCGTTGTTCGGCTCACCCTACGCCGACGATGACACTGGGTTAGTCCTGGCCCGCTTAAGAATAGAAGAGCGACTTGCGAAACTCTCGTTGGGGGGCGGGAATTGAGGCGGCTCTAGCAGGACGTCAAATATGATCGCGGTCGCACGGCGTGCAGTTAGAAAGAATGTATTGGGAGTGTCTGGTTCTCCCTCTCGCTAGAACCGTCGGACAGATGAGCAGGAGATAGGTGTGCAGCAGAACAGTGCGATGGAAGGGGCAACCGCGCGGTGGCCGGAGCGGATCTGGGTGGTACGGCATGGCCAAAGCGACGGAAACGTTGCGCGTGACCACGCTGAAGCAAACAACATCACCTTGATCGAGTTGGAACACCGTGACGCGGACGTACCGTTGTCTTCGCTCGGGGAGCGGCAGTCGAAAGCGCTAGGTTCCTGGGTATTGGGGCTTGCCGAGCACCAACGTCCACAGATCGTGCTGACTTCTCCGTACGTGCGTGCAAAGCAGACCGCCCAAGCCGTGGTCGACGCGCTCGGCCGCGACCGCCGTCTAATCATTGATGAGCGCCTACGTGAGAAGGAGTTCGGCGTTCTGGACCGCTACACCTCTAGTGGCATCGTCGCTACCTTCCCGGAGCTGGCCGCGCAGAGACAACTAGTAGGAAAATTCTACTTTCGCCCACCGGGTGGAGAAAGCTGGTGTGATGTCATCTTGCGGCTGCGCGGCGTGGTCGGGGACCTCCAACGCAACCACGCCGGTGCACGCGTGATGATCGTCGCTCACCAAGTGATTGTGAACTGCATGCGATACCTCTTGGAGGGCATGGACGAGCAGACCATCCTCGACATCGACCGCGAAGGCGATGTGCCCAACTGTGGGGTCACCGAGTACTATGCTGCCCAAGGTGGGCAGCTTGCCTTGGTGCATGCCAACTACATCTCGACTGAACTGGCCGAGGCTCCAACCGCCGCCTCGCCGGATTAACCCACTGGAGTCAGGTGACGTGCCGTACCGGACTGTGCAGCGGTATCGCCTTAAGCGGTGAGGGCCCATCCTCTGCTGGCACCCCGGCGCAACAAGGAAGAGCGAAGAGGACGCTCAACCCGTTGCCTTCAGGGCGTACCCGACAAGGACTGACACGCAGGAAGGCATGCCTGCCCGCTGTGGAACAGTCGTCCCATTCCGGCCAGGAGCAGACCCTTCCTTTACACCAATCAACCCTGCTCCGACTGCGTAGGGGAGTTGGCCAGCAGCACCCGGTGTCCCAGTAGATCAATCTTGGCCAGGCCGAACAGGCTGGCGACGGAGTGGGGCAGGGTGCGCGCCTTGGATCTGGCCCAGGGCTCGAGCTCACCGACCGTGTAGGGTCGTAGATGTTGGAGGTAGCGGGCAGCGGCGTTCAGGTCGTTCATACCGGCACTTGTAACCTAGAGATTCGACCGTAACACGAATCGGTGACGGTCAATCTTAGCTGTTACAGTCCCGCGCGCGATCGACCCTGGTGCCCATGCAGACGAACGCCCCGTTCAGACTCCGGCTGCTCCCTTGCTCACTGATGGGGGCGCTGACGGAGGGCCGCCAGCAGCAGGTCATATCGAAACGGGGGGGATCCGCTCACGCCAAGCGGTCAGGCGGTCCACATCGCCTCCTCGGACCGCATCGAGGTAATCCGAACGCGATCGGAGCAACTGGTGATGCTCACCACTGTGCCGGAAGAGCGTTTTCAGACGATCGCCGCACTACTTGCTCGAGAAGGCGGCGCACTTGACTGGCTCGCATCACTCCAGTACGTCAGTTGGTCGGGAGAGACGAAGGACCTACGACTCGTTTCGCCGCATCTAGTCGATGCCTTGGTGCTCGACGATTACGGCCCTTATGTGCATCCTGGTCAGTAGTATCTCTGGGTGCAAATCCAATTATTTGGAACTCCCTATCCAACAGAGGATAATGGAGGGTCTGTATTGACTTACAGGTCGTACTCTATTTTGCATTGATTACACCTAAAGTTGGCGGTAGGGCGGCCGATATTTTCAAGACGTGTGCCGTCCAACCCGGACAGCCAAGGATTTGGATTTCAAGGAATTTCCATGGAAGGGCGTGAACTCGTTGCGTTTAGTGCTGCGCTTATCGCCGCATTGCTATCAATTGCCAAACTTATTGCGGACAAAGAGTCCAGAATCTCCGACTTCCGGAAGGATTGGATCAACAGTTTTCGTGCAGCACTGTCAGAGATGTTGGGCGAAGCCTACGCGATCTCTGGCCGGATCAAGATCAAAATTCGACATGCGGAGGCAGCCAAAGAGATGGCCGCCAAGCTGCCCGCCGCACCGGCCCCGCAGGAAAGTGCAGCCGTGCAAGCTGAGACGCCGCCGGCAAGTGCCTCCTCATCTCAGGTGGCATTCCCCACTCCACCTTCGGATGCAAGTGCCCTAGCCAGCGCTGCCCATTCAGATGAGAAGGCTCCGGAGGCAGACCGAGCTGACCCTGGCTTGTTGGACAAGGACGAGATCTCAGAGCTTGAGGAGGAGCTTACAGACCACTGGAACACCCTCAGGAAGGCTCACCGCACTGTTCTGCTGCATCTTAATTTTAGTGAAACTGCTTGGGGAACCTATCCCTACGACCAAGGCATTTCTCCCGATGTAAAGGCGGCCGCGGCGTGGAAGCGACTGCTGGCTTCCAGCAACCTCTCACGAGGACTTGGAATTACCAGCCCATACGATGCTACTCAGAACGGCAAGCCCTCCGAGGCATCGGTCTTGCTGGTTGCTGAATTGGATCAGCTGGTCAAGCACCTGCTGGGTAAGTACTACGAAGTCGGCACCGACAAACGGTACGAGGTGATCAAAGGATCAATCGACAATGCCACGCTGCTGGGTAACCTCGTCTTGAAGCCTGAGTGGAATCGCATCAAGCGCGGCGAGGATAGGTACAACTTCCTGCTCTGTGTCTTGGGTACGGTATTCCTGTTCGGCGCCCTAGCCTTGGCTCTGTTTGCTTTCGCGCCGAGAAAGCCAGCGTCCGTGCCGGCTGCAATCAGCATCCAATTGCCTCTCGATCGCCAGAACCCCTCCAGGTGCACAGAACCAGCCATGACACGTCCCACGTGGACAAAGATGTACTCCGGCCTCGAGCCGGCCAGCGCCGACTGTCTGCAACCGACGCCTGACGAGAATCCAGCGAGACACCGCCAGAATTCTCAAGCGCCGCAGTAGGTGGCGTATCCAGTAGTAATCGCCTGCACCGCGATCACGTGGTAACAATCGCGAATTATGATCAGGTTGAGAATTAGTCGGCCGAACACTTTACGTCCGACATGAAGTCATCTCCGAACAGAAGTTTGAAGAAGGAATCGCAACACATGAATAGCGATGAAATGAAGAAGCTGATCGCTGATATTGAAGCTTCTGAACCGATCAACGATCTCTATGCCAAGGCCCTCAAGTTCGGCTTTCGGCCTGAATGGCGCGATCCGGCGCATAGGCTGGAGCATGTCGCCGCATGCATGACCGCCGTCGGGATTTCGACTGTTTCAGAAGGAGAGCAGATCATCGCTCGCCACGCGGGCGAGCTCGAAGCATTCATGAAGGATGTTTTAGGTAACCGCCCATGGTACCGATGGGAGGTGTCGCCTGGCTTCGTAATAGCTTTTGCACTGATCCTCGATCAGCCGGGAGTCTTTACAGCGGACCGTCTGAAGGAGATGGGCTGGGACGAGGATCCGATTACTCAGGTCCGTAGCGCGCTGGATCGCCGCCGATAGGTCTGCTCGACCAAGTCTGCCTTGGAGACATCGACTGCGCGGGCCCATGAACTAGCTCAGGCTGCGTCCCGCTTCAGCTTTGAAGCGGGCGTAACCGGCGTACATCTCCATGACGACTCGAGGTTCTTACAATACATTGGGGACCACGAGGACAGCATTGAAATCGTCTGGGGCGGAATCCTTGCTGCAAGCAGTAACCGAGAGATCTTGGAGTTCAGTCGGGATCCCCGCAGTGAGGCGAATCCTCCCCTGCTGATCAATACGGGAGCTGCCGGCAACTGCCTCACAACTGCAACAGGTCACAGCCGTTGATTGGGCTTTCAGGAAGTGCGGAATTGCTGCAGCTCAATCGATCGTGGGACCGCAACTGGGCAATCGCACACCCCCCTATCGACACAGCGGGATGGTCAGCCGTAGAACTTGGCGTGCTCGCTAGCCAGTGGGCTGGCTCGGCCTTTTTTTTGCCCGTTGGGACTCAGACTTTGGAGGGGGACCCTTGCTCTGATCACTTCGGCCCGAGCTTCCACCCTTGCGCCCCTTCAGCACGCCGCCGTCCTTTGCAGCGCTGCGCGTACGTGCAGCGCTGCCGACACTTGAGGTCTTCGCAGCTTTAGCGGAGGCTTTCCGCTTGGTCACTTTTGCAGCTTTCAGCTTAATTCCAGGTTTCGCACGCTTGGCCCGCGCTCTGCCAGCAGCCGGCACAGCAAGCGCGGGACGGGCTGCGGGGGAAAATGCCCATTTCAAGAAGGCATTTACATCAAGCACGTGGGTCGGCTCGCCAGCCTCCAGCGTCTGAGCCGACTTCTTACCGACAGTGAGACTCTTCTCCCGGTCAATGAATCGCTCGTTGAGGTCAACGATCGCTTTATCGATGGTGTCCTCATACCTTTGATAGGCCGATGGCTTGTGGGCCAAAAATTCGAGCATTGTGCAGAAGCGATTAGGAAAGTCGCTGATCAGTGCAGAGGTGAACTCATGGATCTGCCCAGGAGTAGGCTTGGGCCTGGCGCTAAGGATATCCTCAGTCGCATGGATCAGGCGATCGGGCTCGACGTCCAACCACAACAGCGGATACGGCGTACCGTCCAATACACCCTTGAGCGAATGTCGCCCGTCGAAGTGGAATCTGAACTTGGAAATAGGGAACTTCGGGATCCGCTCGGGGCCTGCCTTCACACGTGCGCATTCAAGGCTGAGCATGTGCGCCAGCTCCACCGATAACATGAGCTTTCTGGCCGTGGCTGCGGTGCCGACGCGAAAACCGGTATCAATCGATTGACCGACGAAATCACGCGACACGTCCGGGGACTTGTTCTGGAAGTCCTCGAACAGACGATCATTCTCCCACTCGAAGTCTTCTTCAGCGTCAACCGTAGCGATGGCTTCCGCAGATACTTCGACCGCACCTTGTGCCGCCAGGCTCACTCCCTGGCTGACAACGGTACGGAGCAAGATTTCTCGATTGCGAATGGGGAAGTCAGCCAGCCATGCGGAGGACTTCAAATCCAAGGATCCTGCCTTCTTTAGCAGCTCGCGTAGATCATCTAAAACACGCAGCCACACACTCATGCAAATCAGCGCTTCTCGCGGATCTGCGATTTCCTTTGTGAACAGCACCTCGTCGCCGATTGTCTTCCACAGTTCGGGAGTCGCCTGGCCCATGTTTCGGACACATTCGGACTCTCGGAACTCATTGATCATCTGCGCCCAACGCAATTCAAAGAATCGCTCGGCAACGGTGTAGAAGGACCGGACGATGCTGAACCATTGATGGTTGAACTCGTGGCCAGGGCGCTGCTTGAACGCGGTGGAACCCACTATGTCAGCACTCATGAACAGCCTAAGCTTTGGCTTAAGCGATTCACGCACTCCTTCCTTGGGCTGCGCTTCCTCGGCCATCTTTTAGATCAGGCTGAGGGACTGGGCTCTCACGCGAGCGGCGCTGGGCGACACCTTGAAATGCTCCGCGACCTTCAATATATCCCCGCCCAAGCTGGTGTACACAGCACGGAACGTGTCAGTGGGCATCAAGAACGCAGCAGCGAACCAGTTGGCTTCAAACTCGGTTTGATCACTGCCATAGCGCTGAGCACGCATATGCGTGATCTTCTTGCCCGTAGTCTTCCTGTTGTGCAGCAGGTAGTGCAGGACGTAGTGACCCAGCTCGTGGGCGATGGTGAACCTATCGCGTAACGGACTGGTGTTCAGCGGGATGTTTATTGTGAACTTGCTGGGCTCGATTCTGATCGAGCCAGAATCGGAGTCATCCTCACCTAAGTCGCCATAGACGATTTCACCTCCGAGCCTCTCCACGATCGGCTCAATCGGTTCGCCTGGGCCAAAGCCCAGCTCCCTTGCCACATCAGCAGCAAGCGCTGAAACGTCGACACGGTTCCAACGCAGCGGTTTCGGCGAATCCCAAGTGATCGTCATGATCGTCCCCATCAGTGAAGAAAATTGTATCACCCTGCCTTGTTGGGAAGTAAAACACCCTAAGGTCGCACCGGCTGCGAACGGTCGGTATCGCCGCGGCCACCATGTTGACAGGGGGGGGGGGCGCACAAAGGCCCCTTGTCTGCCAGGATGTGCCTGCATTGTGCTACCAACAATTTGCTGGAACCTGGTAGAACCTTGTGTGAAGGGCATCTGGCGTCAACGGGCAGCGTCTGCAACGCCGTCCCGACAATGGCATCGGCCGGGAAAGCTGAACGAGCCATGCAGGTTGTGCCAGGCCGGGCAGAACAATTGTGACACCCCTCTCAGGGGCCCTAGGGCGCGGTCGTCCTGACGTAATTGCGCAGATTGAGAATCATCCGCAATTTCTGCCGAGCGGCCCGGCCTCCTCTTTCAGCGCACCTTCGCCCCCCTTTGCCCTGCCCGCAGCCAAGCAAAGGATCTCAGCGCCTCGTCCGTTCCCCAGCGCCAGGTGCGGGCGTCAGCCTTCCCAACTGCCGATTAGCAGCCGCAGGCGGGGGCGTCTTGATTGGCTGCCCCCGGGTTACCAGCAGCAACCGGGGGCACCGGTGGCATCAATGCTGCCGGGACACGTGGTAGCCCGGAGCGGTGACTGTACGCGGCGTAGCGCTCGGCAACCCTGGTGATGAACGGAGCGAGCACGCGACCGACGCGCTCGCCTGGTACGTCGGCAAACTTTTTCATGTGCAACGTCCGGAACTTGAACAGTATGGTCTTTTCGTTGTGCAGGGCGAAGACGATTGCCTCCCCGTCATGCTCAGCGAAGTTACCTTGATCGTGCTTGGCAAGCTTTGCCAGATTTTCATCGGACACGATCGTACCTTTGATCAGGTGCATCCAGGAGTCGGTTACGTTCTCACGTTTGACGCAGTCGCATGCCGGACGGATATTGAGCAGGTAGCGGGGATTGTTTTTGTTCTCGTCATAGTAAAGATCACCGGTACTAAATGCATCCGGATCCAACAACTCCTTGGGCAGAAGCCTTTCAGCTTGCAGAACCTCGTACAGAGCCTTGCGGTAGCAGGCGTCGTTAACGCTGAAATGCTCCATAGCATTGTCAGAAAATTCATCCAGATTGGCGGTCAATGCCTTCATTCGCGCGCCCACCATTCGGCTGATCAGCTCTCCCAACTCCGGTGCTGGCGGAACCCCATCTTTCTTGAAGCCGTTCCAGAAGATCACCGGCCAGTACTTATTCTTGTCATGGAATTCTCCAAACAGCTGGTTGATCGCCTGCGTCTGGTTACGCTCCCATTCCTTGAGCACAAGCGCCGAGGGCGTCTGCTTGATCCATTCATCCAGAACCTCAAACAGGTTGGCACCCACTTGCGACTTATGCTTGATCAGAATGTGGGACCCGTTATCTTCCCCAATCACGCCGCCGGCCGTTAGAACTTCCGTAACACGTTCGACGTCATCGTTTGTGAAGATGAAGACTGGGGCGTGCCGGCGCTCACGGAGCTTCTTCAGGAAGTCGACGTTCTCCTGCTCATAGTCGTCTTCCAAAGCCTGGCCGATCTGAAGCCCCCTGACATCAAAGTTTGGTCGACCGTCTTCCGCCTCTTCGTCATCGAGCTTGCTACCGTGAAGGTTCCAATCCATCACGAAGAAGGCTGCGTTGGCGAAGTTGTCCAGCTCCTCGTCCCGGGTCGGAAGCTTGGTGAGCGTCAGCGCATGGCCACCCGCCGCCTCAATGGCTCCGAGGATATCGTGGATGGAGTCGTTTTCCTGCCGCGGCTGGCGAGTGATTCCATCATCGATTACAACTGCAATGCCCTTGAACAGCCCCTGTGATACGGCCGCTGCCGGATCCTGTCGAACAGCATTCATCGTTCCTATTCCTTTACAAACGAGATGGTGAGATTTGCACCAGGCAGAATCCTCTGCTTCGGCTCCGTGACATCGATGGTGTACTCGTGCCTAGCCAGCAACTGGCGGGCGATGTACAAGCCCAGCCCACGGCCGTCCTCGCCCTTGCCCGAGAAGAAGGGCTCGAAGATGAAGCCAAGGTCATCCGTCCTGAAGCCGGGACCACTATCGGCAAAAGTCAGCGTGTTGTTGTCGCCGTCAAGCACTACCAGGATTGATCGCGGCGGGTCGCGGCCCTCCAGCCAATAGCAGGCGTTGTCGAAAAGGTTAAGGAACACCTGCAGCAGCACCGCGTCAGTCGTACTGACCGTCAGCGGCGAACCCAAGGTCTGGACGTCGTACTCAATCCCTCGCTTTCGCATCATGCTCGCGTACAGCCGTTGCACCTTGGCAAGCACGTCTGCGACGCGAATCGGTTTGCGCTTCTGCTTAGTCGATCGGAACAGCCTCTGCATGTCCGTCATCGAGCCTTCGACAAAAGAGATCATTCCTCGCAGCGAGGTCAGTTCCTGAGCAAGATGCGCAGCGGAGACAGGCTTGCCCGCGCGAGTCAGGTCCATCAGATCGTTGATGACCCGGTACATCGACTCGATGCTCAACATCAGGTCGTGCGACGCAGCTTCCACCGACAAGCCGACGCCGGCCAAGTGCTCGGTATCTTCAGCGCGCTTGACCAGATACCGACGTTCAGAGAGGTAGTTGCGCTTGGCCTCGCCCAGGCTACTGGTTGCCTGGGCTTGATCCCCTTCCGCCAGCGCATCCGAGACTTCGTCAAGGCTTTTCTCCACCGCGTTCTCGGTGTGTACGGCGATGTCCTGAGAGTTCTTCTTGATACGGACGAGCTTGTCGTATGGATCCTTGCGTACCCACGCCAAGAAGATCTGAATCAGATTTCTGAAATCGTCGGTGGCATCACCCACTTCCACCAAGCCTTCGCGACTGGTCTTATCACGTAGGTTGGGATTTCCCTCCTGGCTAATCTCCACAACGCCAACAGTCTGGTCATTGCTGACGAACTCGCTGGCCTTGACCGTGCCTCGCCGTACGTCGATTTCCAGCCAGTCATCGCTTGGGTCCCCATAGGGGTATACCCGAATGCCGTCGCGGTACAGATAAATTCGATGCTCTCGTATCTGCTCCTTCTCTGCCTTGGTGAGAGAGTGGTGCTCCGCCGCGTCACTGGCAAAATTGAAGATGTAGAATTTGAACTTGAACGATCCGCACGCAGTGGCCCTTCCAGCCAACTCGTTGGTCACCTTGTCTGGAAGGAAGTATTTGTCTCGATAGATCTTCAGGCCTGAAAGCGCAGGATCCGTCAACCCCAGCGAGTCGTGCTTGTCATTGATGACGAAGTCGAACTTTCGGGCAGGCTCGTTGTATTCGCCCTGGATACGGAAGACAGTCTTCTCTTCCAGCAGGGTCTGGAGCTCTTCTTCCGAATCGCTCGCAAACTCCTCCAGAGTTTCATCACGGTAGATGAATATCTGAAAGTCATCCCGCCTTTTCTTTGCCGTTGCTGCTGGCTGGGATGGTTGCGCATCATTCTCGGTTGCAATGATGCGCTCAAAGATCGACTGCAGCCGGCCCAAATCCCGATGAACCTCCTCCACCCGCCTCCGGGTCCAGGATCCCTGAAGGTGGGATATCTCCAAGCGAGTGCCCTGGGCCCGACGGGCTACCACCGACTCACCGAGTTGGATCTTCCCCCGATCTATCTGTTCAGCCGGATTGATCTCCGAGAGTGTCATCCTGAGCTCGTCAAGGAACAGCCCCTGGTTGGCACTCAGGAAATCCTCGTCATAGGCCGAGACGTCAAGCTTGAGCACCAACTCTGAGGGTGATGATTTGGCGCGGGTTGTCATCTCCACGCAACGGCCAAGCTTCAGTAGGGCGAAACGGCCGATGCCCTTTTCGCCTTGGATGATCCGGCCCTTCTTAGTTGTTCTGCGCTGGCGCTTCTTCTCTACCAGCTTGCCAGGCGTGGCTGGGTTCACCCAGTGGTTTTCAATGACATCCCGGCTCATACCCACGCCGTCATCCTCAATGATGATCTTGGCGTTGGCTCCCATTGCCTGGAAGTCTTTGTTGAAATTCTGGAAGGTCAGCTTGACCCAGCTGGCGTCGGCGTCATACGCATTCTTGATGAGCTCAACCAAGGCTACCCGCTCATTCTTGATGAGCTGGTCGCCGAGCATGGTGAGCAGCCGGGCGTATGGTCGGAACTTCAGTGGCTTTGCTTTAGTTCGTTTCATCTGTGGGCCATGAGCACATACTCGTGTGCGTAAATGTGATTGGACGTTCGTGTCCTGCTGAACTTACCGGTGGTGGTACGGAAAGGCGTGGCGGCCTTGTTGGAGATGGTTCTCTTGGCCGCCCGGACAGCACTGAAGCCTGCACGCAGCAGTGACTCGGTCAGGTGACTGGCGTTATCCACATCCACCCCACGGTACTGGGTGTTCCCTATCACGAACATGGCGATGCCACCTGGGCGAACAACGCGCTTGGAGCGCTCAGCGATGGCCTGCATGTCGACAAAGTAGTTGGCGACAGACTGAGCGGCCCGTTTGTCCTGCTCGTAAAGCGAGAAGACTGTGCGCGTGGCAGTCCTATTGAGATCCCGCACACCCCTTGCCAGTCGGAAATCGTGCTGTGTGCTCCCAATTGACCCCTGACGCAGTAGGCGATGGTCTTGGGTATAGCCCAAGAACAACGAGGAGAGCTGGTGAAGATCCGCGTATTCATAGGACGTCACGTAAGGGGGGCTTGTGACTAACAAATCTACGCCACGACGCGGCAGCGTCACGTCCAGGGCACTCCCCAATTCAATAACGGCAGCAGGACTTGCGGACAGGTCACCCGCTTCTTCAATCGCCCGGGCTGTCCCTAAAGCCTGACGCTTAAAAGTGGCCAGCACACTTGGTGGAACCTTGTTGCGGTCCAGAGTCGGCTTGATTGCTCTTTGCTGCCATTGCGAGCAGGGCTTGAGAATGGCCGAGAACGTGCACAGGAAGGCATCGTGCAGCGGTGACTGCTCAGGCACGACAGCGTTGATGGCATTAAGAACCCGGGCGAGGTCGGCAAACTGCTGCGGCAGGAACCAGCGACGAAGCCTTTCACGCGCCGAGTCGGCCAATGCGATGTCGGGTCGGGCCTTGGGCGCGCGCTTGAGGATGACTGCGAGAGCATCGCCGAACTCATCTGCGCATAAATTGGCACTCTTCGTTCGTGCGATGAGGGTCGCCACAGGGTTAATGTCACAGCCCCAAAAACCAAGTCCCTGACGCCGAGCTTCGTGGGCAACCGTTCCACACCCGCAGAAGATATCCCCCATCGTCTTTACACGAACGCCCGCACTGACCGCGTAGCTAATGCCACGCTCGGCAAGGAATGCCGGGAATTTGGCTGGATATGGATGTATCCGATGCATGCGAGGTTCTTTGGCCGCATGCGTATCCCACGCTGCATCCATGGGAGCCTCGGCCAGTGGCCGCTCCCATAGCTGCCCAATATCCGTGATGTCCACGAACTGCCTATCCATAGCGTTTCCCCTGTGTGCTGATCGTAGGTTAAAAAGCGCCCCTTGCATAGTATGCACATGGTGCATATCATTCAAGTTATGCAACCGCCCTCCCACCCCACTACCGCGGATGTCGTCCGCCGAGCCAGGCTTAAGCTGGGTATGAATCAGGCTTCTTTCGGCAGAATGATGGGAAAATCCCAAGGCGTGATATCTCGATACGAGAAAGGGGTGGTGGAGCCTCCCGGCGAGGTGACAATGCATTGTATGAATATCCTGAATGGCGAAAACGGTACCGTGCGACCTACGGGCTCTTTGGATGAGTTGGTAACCGCACTCGAGGCAACACTGGACCTGGTGCGGTCGCTCCGAGACAGGTCCGTAGGTCTCACCCCACGCGCTCCCTGACAGCGATAATTCCCATCAGCCAAGGCAGGCTTAGGACTCTGATCACATGCACACTCGCACCGTCCATCCATTTCCGGCCCGCATGGCACCGGAATTGGCACTCAGTTCTTTGGTCGCGCTGCCGGCCAACAGCGTGGTTCTTGATCCAATGGCCGGGTCGGGAACAGTGCTGCGGCAAGCCCTCTCACTCGGCCACACGGCAATTGGCTTTGACATGGACCCCCTTGCGGTTTTGATGAGCCGCGTATGGACAGCACACTTTGACGCAGACGTCGTGCGCGCCGAGTTGGAGTCTGTGCTTTCAGAGGCTGCCACCGTGGACCTGCGTAGCGCTCGCCTTGCATGGCAGGACGATGAGACCCTGGAGTTCATCCGCTATTGGTTTGGTGCCGCGCAACGCCGCGAGCTGACGCGCTTGGCTATCGTGTTCGATCGCCGCCGCAAGTCCATCCGGTCCATATTGCGGCGCTCGGCCTTGGACATTCTGCAAGTCGCTCTCAGCCGGATCATCGTCACCAAAGAACAGTGCGCTTCGCTGGCGCGGGATACGTCACACAGCCGACCCCACCGTGTAGCGTTGGTTTCCGACTATGATGTAGTTGATGGCTTCAAACGGTCGGCAGCCCAGTTGCTCACCCGCCTTGTCAATAATCAGTCCGCTAACCACGAACATGGTCAAGTGCAGGTCACGCTTGGAGATGCGCGCTCTATAAGCCTGCAGGATCGCAGTGTGGACGCGATCATGACCTCCCCCCCTTACCTGAACGCTATCGACTACATGCGCGGACATCGCCTCTCGCTGGTTTGGCTCGGCCACAGCATTGGCGAACTTCGAAGTATCCGCTCCAGCACGATTGGGGCTGAGCGCAGCTTTGATGCGCAGTGCTCAATCGCCGACACGATCGCAACGGCGATGTGTGACCTGGATCGGCTTGAGTCCAAGCAGCGAAAGATGGTGATCAGATACGCTGGGGATCTGGAGCGCATGATGCAGCAAGCCGCCCGCGTGTTGCGCCCCGGCGGCACGGCGACCTATGTGCTGGGCAACTCCTGCCTGAAAGAAGTATTTATCCGCAACTCGGAGGGCGTTGCAAAAGCAGGCATCCAGGCCGGGCTGTCTCTGATTAAGGTTGCAGAGCGCGATCTGCCTGCAGGCAGTCGCTATCTGCCACTGACCCAGAGTGGAAGTCTGTCAAAGCGAATGCGCACTGAGACCATTCTCACGTTCGCCCGGTAAGGCTGCGAGCCGCCGCCCGCCGAATAGGACGTCCTTGCGCAGACTCAGCCGTGCCACCAGTGGCTGAGTGGTGTCGTGTGTTCTCTTGGCGGGAAGCACCGATCATCGGCAAGAGGCGTATTTAGCGTTGCGGCGACAGCGTCCGATCCATAGCGGACGTTACCGTGGCGATGTCGACCTCCACTGCTCCGGATTCGGCACCAGGGAACAGAATGCTTCGTCCGACCTTCACTGCCCCGGCCTTCCAAAAGCCACGTGAGGCTCTCCCCCATTGGTTAAGGGTCTTCCCGCCAGGGCCGTTGGCGAGGGCCAATGACCGGCGGACGCGAGACCCACCCTTGGCTACCTGCAACCAAAGGTTTTCAGCCCTTGCGCAACCATAGGTTGAGCAAACGTGCAAACCTATGGTTGCCCATCTACTGACGACCAGCGGCAGAGTTCCCTGAACAGCAACTTCATTCATGTACCGGTCAGTTCAATATTCAGGGCTGATTTCGCCAACAAACGGATAATTCACACCTGTCGACCGCCTCTCCTCTCTCCCCCTCCCGGGAGGCGGTCGACGAAACCAAAATAATTAAAGGTGTGTCCCGATGAACAAGAATTCGCTGCTTGCCCTGGGTCTGCTGGCTGCCCTGCCGTTCGCTGCATCGGCTGCCGATGGCCTGTCGTACAACTACGTTGAAGGCGGCTACGTGAACACCGATGCCAAGGGCGGCGACGCCGATGGCTGGGGCGTGAAGGGCTCGGTGGCCGTCCACCCGAACTTCCACATCTTCGGCGACTACAGCGCGCAGGAAACCGACCGCTTCAAGAATGACGTCGACCAGTGGCGCCTGGGTGTCGGCTACAACTACGGCATCGCGCCGAACACCGACCTGGTGGCCCGTGTGGCCTACCAGAAGTACGACGAGAAGCGCGGCCTGGACTTCAATGGCTACTCCACTGAAGTGGGCGTGCGCACCGCGTTCAACCCGTATCTGGAAGGCTACGCGCTGGCCGGCTACGAAGATTTCAGCAAGAAGCACGGCTACAACCCGGACGGCGAGTTCTACGGCCGCGTCGGTGCCACCGCCAAGTTCAACCAGAACTGGGGCCTGAGTGGCGAAGTGAAGCTGGCCAAGGCGGGCGACCGCGAGTGGTTCGTCGGCCCGCGCTTCACCTGGTAAGAAACGCTCTGTCGTTAGTGCGTGTAACTGGCGTGTGACTCTCTCTCTCCCGCACGCCATCGAAGCCCGGCCTCGCGCCGGGCTTCACTTTTCTGCGCCCCAAGCGGCTGGCGCGCGACTGAGAACCGCTCCGTCGCAGCGGAAGCCGTTCCGCTATGATCGCCCGCACATCGCTGCACCATGCGCGATGCGCCCGCCTCAAGCCCGCAGGAACTGCCGTGAATTCCCAGCCCGCACCGATCACCGCCCTCAATCACACGCTCGACAACGAGCCGCAGCAGATCACTGCGCCGTTGACCCACTCGGCCGCCTTCCTGGTGCTGAAGGTGAAGGATGATGCGGACTCGATCGCGAAGGTGCGCGACGTGCTGGCCAGCACCGATGACCTGATCAAGAACACGGCCATCCGCGAGATCGAACGGACCTTCACCTGCAATGTGGCGATCGGCCACCGTGTGTGGCAGCCGCTGGTTGGCAGCACGCCGCCGCGCGAGCTGCATCCGTTCCGCGAGATCAGGGGCGCCACCCACACCGCGGTGTCCACCCCGGGCGATCTGCTGTACCACATCCGGGCACGCACGATGGACCTGATCGTGGCGTTCGAGCGCAACCTGCTGATGGCGTTCGGCGATGCGGTGGAGACGGTCGATGAAGTGGCCGGCTTCCGCTATTTCGACGGCCGCGACCTGCTCGATTTCGTTGACGGCACCGCCAATCCGGAAGGGTTGTCGCTGCCGGACGCCACGATCGTCGGCGACGAGGATCCCGCGCATGCCGGCGGCAGCTACGTGGTGGTACAGAAGTACCTGCACAACCTCGACGCATGGCGCGCGCAGAAGACCGAGGTGCAGGAGGCGATCATCGGCCGCACCAAGCACGACAACACCGAGCTGGACGATGCGCCGGCCGACGCGCAGAAGTCGCACAAGACGCTGTGCACCATCGAGGACGCCGACGGCGAGCACGACATCCTGCGCGACAACATGCCCTTCGCCAACCCGGGGCGCGGTGAGTACGGTACGTACTTCATCGGCTACACGCGCCGCCTGTGGGTGATCGAGAAGATGCTCGAGCGCATGTTCATCGGCAACCCTGCGCCGCTGCATGACCGCATCCTGGACTTCTCCACCGCGATGACCGGCGTGACCTTCTTCGCGCCTTCGCGCAAGGTGCTGGCCGACCTGGGCGGGTGATGCCTGCCCGCCATCTGCCTGTCATCCGCGCCGCCGACGATGGAGCGCTGGACGACTGCATGAGGGTGCTGCCATGGAATCCGTACTTCGCGCCGACCGCCGCCGCTGGTGGCGACCGCTGGCATCGCTGATCGGCCTTCTGGCGCTGGGCGGCGCCGGGGCCGTCTCGGCCGAGGAGGCTCCACCACACTGGATGGCCTACGCCGCCACGGCAGGCAGTGAGCTGCAGCAGCGCCTGCAGCAGGAGCAGGACCCGAAGGTGCAGCGCGTGCTGGCCTGGCTGCAGGCGCACCCGCAGGTGCCCACGCCGCTGCCGGTCAGCCTCTGGATCGCAGCCGATGGCCGCATCGCGAAACTGGAATTCGACAGTCTCGGCGATGCGCAGGCGGACGCGGATCTGCGCGCGACGCTGCAGTCGGCGCCGCTGTCGTCGGCGCCACCGGCCGACATGCGCCAGCCGTTGCGGTTGGGGCTGGTGCTGCAGCCGAAGTGAAGTGCACTGCGCGGCACTACCGCGCCGGCAGCAGCTCGCGCTCCCGCGCCGCCGCACTCCAGGCGCGCAGGCCGAATACCGCCAGCCCCAGGAAGAACACATACAGCGCGGCCGTGACGTGCAGCGACTTGAACAGGTACGCGCCCACATAGACCACGTCCACCCCGATCCACACCCACCAGCACGCCACATGGCGGCGCGCCTGCCACCACTGGCCGACCAGACTCAGGGCGGTCAGCATCGCGTCCAGCCATGGCAGCGCGGCATCGGTGAAGGTGTGCATGACCGTACCCAGCGCCACGCCACCGCACAGGCCGATGATCAGGTCACGCAGCAGTTTTCCGCGTGCCAGCGGCACGATGCGGATGCTGCCCTCGTCGGCGGCGTGCTGGCGCCAGTTGATCCAGCCATAGACCAGGAAGCCGGCGAAGGCGACCTGCAGCAGCGTGTCGGAGTACAGCTTTGCCTCGGCAAACACCAATCCGTACAGCGCCACCGACAGCAGGCCGACCGGCCACGCTGCCAGCCGCCGGCGCGCCATCAGCCATACGCCCAGCACGCTGCACAGCGCGGCGGTCCACTCGAGCACGGCGCCGTTCACAGCGCGAACGTCACCGACAGGCGCGCCTGTCGCGGTGCGCCGGGGAACAGGTAGTAGTCACCGCCGCTGCTGCCGGTGTCGCGCCAGTAGAAGCGATTGAACACGTTGTCCACCGACAGGTTCCAGGTCACGGCGCGCTCATGCACGCGGTGGCGGAAGCGCAGGCCGGTATCGAACACCGAATAGTCCGGCGCGCGTACGCCGCCGTCGGCACGGGCCACATTGGCGGCGGCATAGCGCCAGCCACCGGTGACATCCAGGCCCTGCACGAACGGCAGCGCGTAGGCCAGATGCACACTGGCGCGTACCTTCGGCACGTTCACCAGCTGATGGCCTTCCTGGCCCGGCGTTCCGGTATCGCGTGCACGCGCCTGCAGCACACTGGCGCTGGCGACGATCTGCAGCGCATCGGTCAGCTGGCCGTTGGCGGTCAGCTCCAGGCCGGTATGGGTCTGCGTGCCGCGCTCGACGAAGGTGTAACCGGCATCGCTGTCATCCGGCATGGCGTACTGGTAGGGCTGCGAGATGCGGAACAGCGCGGCGCCCAGGGTGAGCGAGGCAGCCGGCACGTACTTGACGCCGGCTTCCAGCTGCCGTGACTGCACCGCCGGCAGGAAGGCATCGGCGTTGGAGGTCCAGAACGGTGCCTCCTGGCCCAGCGCAATGCCGCGCACATAACTGGCGTACGCATTGAGCTGGTCGGTGGCCTTCCATACCAGCGCGGTCTGCGGCAGGAAGCGCGACAGCCGGCTGTGCCGCTGCGGCGTGCCGCGCTTGTCGTACGCGCGCTCGTCCAGGCGGACGAAGCGGCCACCGGCCAGCCACTGCCAGTCATCGCCGAACTGCATGCGGTCCAGCGCGAACACGGCGGTCTGGCGGCTGTCCAGACGCCGTGCGGACGGGCCGGGCATCAGCGGCGAGGGCTCGTACACCGGCACCTGCGTGTCGTGGATGTTGCTGCTGCCTACGTACTCGTTGACGCTCGGTCGCCTGTCCACCGTGCGGCGGAACGTGTCGGCGCCGACCGTCAGCTGGTGGCCGACGCTGCCGGTGTCGAAGCGGCCACGCAGCTCGGCACGTGCCTGCTGGTTGCGGCGGGTATCGTCCGGACTGCGGTAGTCGTAGATGTCGTAGTCGCCGTTGGGGGCAAAGTAGTTGCCGGGCACGCTGCCATCAGCGCACGCGTCGGCGTAGTAGCAGCCATAGGCGAAGGCGACGTTGTCGTCGATGACCGAGCGGCTGTGGCCCACCGACAGCCGCGACTGCCAGTGCTCGTTGAAGTCGTAGGTGTGCACGGCGGTGATGTTGGTGCTGGCGATCTCCACCGGGCGCTGCCACGGCTGATAGCCCAGCAGGTGCTCGCGGTCGACGCCACGAGGCAGCTCCCGTGCGCCCAGCAGCTGGTAACCGGACACCGAGCGCTGCGAACTGGTCTGGTAGTTGGCGTCCACTTCCAGCTTGCCGCGCTCGCCGATCAGCCAGTCCGCTGCAAGCGAATAGAAGTTGCGGCGGCCGTCGGCGTGCTCGACGTAGGACTCGCTGCCCTCCCAGGCGGCATTGAGGCGGATGCCGAAACGCGGCGTGATCCAGTGGCCGACATCGACGGCGGCATAGCGCGAGCCTTCCGAATCGGTGCCAAGGGTAGCCGTGCGCACTTCCGCCGGGCGCTTGCCGATGTAGTTGATGATGCCGCCGGGTGCCATCACCCCCGCGGCGAGGCCGGCTTCACCCTTCAGGATCTCCACCGCCTGCACGTTCTCCAGCGCCAGCCGCTGTTCGCCGGCGATGGCCAGGCCGTTGAAGCGGTAGCCGGTGGCGGCATCGAGCGCGAAGCCGCGGATGGCGACGTTCTGGTAGTAGCCCACCGGCGCGTAGGCATCACCGAGCGAGGCGTCATTGCTGGCCAGTTCGGACAACGAGCGCACCTGTCGACGGTCGAGGTAGTCGCGTTCGAGCACGTTCACCGAGGCCGGGGTGTCCTTCCAGGAGCCGGCGCCGAATGCACTGACCCGCGCGCTGTCGGCCGCCGGCCTGCCGGCCTGCACGCGGACCGCTGCCAGCTCGGTGGGCGAACGTTCGCCGCTGTCGGCTGCCACGTCGGGGGAGGCTCCAGCCTCGCTGGCATGCAGTGGCAGCGCGGCACAGAGGGCGAGAGCGAGCAGGGTGGGACGCAGGCAGCGGTTCATTCGATTCGTCTTCGGACAACAGGGGAGACGAAGCGACGGCGCGCAGGTGCACCGGCCCGGAACGGGGGTGTGGCTGCGGCTCAAAGCTCCCTACGCCGGTGCAAACCGGATCAGGTTCCAAGGGACTCTCTCAGCCTGCAGATCCAGGCACCCCCGCTTCAGGCCGCTATTTCACTACAGATGGCAGGGATTTGCGAGCCGATGCCCTTCAGGTGGCGGCATGCAGCGCCTGCAGCAGGGCCTGGCCGGGTGCGCTGGCGAACCACGCGGCATGGCCCAGCATGAAGGGATACCAGGCGACATCGGCGTTCGCCGTCGAGCCGGTGATGCCTTCGAAGTACTCCACTTCAGACAGTGCGAAGTCGAAGTGGACCATCGGCAGCAGGTCCGCCAGCAGGTGCAGGCGGGTGGCCGACAACGGCAGCACTTCGCGGTAGCCGTCGAGCAGGGCCAGCGCGATGTCGATGCGCACCGCCTCATGGCCCCGCTCCAGCTCCAGCCAGGCCACGGCATTGCGCTCGATCGCGGTGGCCAGGTCGAACAGCGCGCTGGTGGGTGAGGCGAGGCCGAAATCCAGCACGGTGCTGACGTCGTCGCCGCGCCACAGCAGGTTGGACACATGCCAGTCGTTGTGCGCCCACAGCGGCGGCTCGGCGGACAGGCGCTCGGCCAGGCCGGCATGCCAGGGCAGGACGTCGCGGCGCAGCTGCGCCTGCCACGGAATCCGTGCCAGGTAGCGGGCCAGTCCCGGGCGGTCGGGAAGACCCGCTTCCAGCACGCCGATGGGGTCGGCGGCGCGGATCAGCTCATCGCGTGCCACCAGGACATGCGTGCTGCGCTGTGGGGCCTGGTAGCTGGCGGCGGCCTGATGCAGCCGGGCCAGCATGCGTCCGGCAGAACGCGCCCGTGCGGTGTCCGTCAGCAGCGTCCAGGAGGCGGCGTCGCGGTACAGATCGTCACCCCCCCCCGGCGAATGCAGCTCATAGGTCCACGGCCCATGCTCGATGGCGCTGTCACCTCCGGCGGTGGGCAGAACCTTCACCACCGGCACGCCGGCAGCGTCCAGATGGGCGATGAAGCGGTGTTCCTCCTGCAGGCAGGCGGCACTGCGCACGCTGCGGTGGTGGCGCTTGATGAACACCCGGCCGCGGCTACCCTCGACCAGCGCGGCGGCCGACAACGGCCGGGGGCTGTGCCAACGCAGGGCGCTGTCCGCGTCCAGCACCGGATAACGGCGGGCCAGCCAGGCAACCTCGGCTGCATCGATCGCGGGCCAGTCGGCAGCGACCTCATCGTTGTTGAGGCCCTGCACGCGGTGGGCGGTGGAGGTCATGCGGGGGCCGGGGGCAAAGGAGTGATCCAGGGCTGCGCATTCAACGCCATGGACGGCCCGGACGCAAACGGGCGGGTCATCGACCCGCCCGTTGCCGGTGATGCCGGGCAGCGCCGGCGAGGGTTACCAGCCGCGGTGGCGACCGCGGTCGTGGTAGTAGCGGCGATCGCTGTCGCGCCAGCGGCGGTCATGACCGCGGTCCCGATAGCCATAGCCCCGGTCGTAGCCGCGCTGGTAGCCGCGGTCGTAGCGGCGGTCATAACGACGGTCGTGGCGGTCCGGGGTGGTCAGGTTGCCGATCGCGCCGCCGGCCACGGCACCGCCGACGGTGGCGGCCGGATCGCCATTGGAGATCAGGTGGCCGGCGACGCCGCCCACCACCGCACCGACGACGGTGCGCTTGTCCTTCCTCGACATGGCGCTGGCGTCGCTGACCACGGCGACACCGGCCAGCAGGGCCAGGGCCATCGCCACGCCACGGAAGCTGAGAGCGGAAGTACTGAGCATGTTCGGTTCTCCTGTAGGGGCATGCCACGGTGGGCAGGGAGGGCGCGGGCGCCCCGGCTGCCGTAGTGACCACGCTGGCGCCCGGAGATTGCCGGAACATTGCGTGGGCCACTGGGCGGCGTGCGTATTCATCTAGCGTCAGGCGGCATGAAGCCTGCCTGAAAGTTCAACGGCTGGATGGACAGGATTCAGATTTTGCCGTCACGCAGATAGTCGAACAGTTCCGCATCGCCTTTCAGGCCCAGCTTCAGCATCGCATCGCCCTTCTGCCGGCTGATGGTGCTGACGCTCTTGTGCAGCTGCACCGAGATCTCCTTGACCGTCATGCCGGTGCCGAGCAACCGCAGCACTTCCAGTTCGCGTGGCGACAGCGGTTTGCCGTCGCCCTCGCGCATGCGCCAGCTGCCGGCGGCCTCGACCCGCTCGCGCAGGCTGCGGCTGATATAGAGCTGGCCGCGGTTCACCGCCTGGATCGCCTGCGGCAGCTCGTCCATCGACGAACTCTTGTCGACCAGGCCGAGCACGCCGCTGTCGAGCACCATGCGCAGGATCGCCAGGTTGCTGGAAACGCTGAGCATCAGCACCTTGAGATCGGGATGGCGGCGCCGGATCATGCCGATCATGGCGAAGCCATCGGCCTGGGGACTGCCGGGCATCGAATAGTCGGTGACCAGCAGGTCGCATGGCTGGCTGGTCAGCAGCGCCATCAGCGCCTGGGCACTGTCGGCTTCACCGACGACCTGGCCAACGCCGCTGGACTCGATGACGGCGCGGGTTCCGATACGGACCACGGGGTGGTCGTCTGCGATGATGATGCGCAAGCTCATGCTCTAGTATGACCACCGGGCACGCCGGACCGCGACCATCGCGGCTCCTGGCAGGATTCTAGGAGATCAACGCCGATGCGTAGCTGGGCTGTTCGCGGGCGGGTCCTGCTGCTGGCCATGTTGGGTCCTGCCGTCGCTTGGGCGCAACTCGCGCCCGGCCCATTGCCGTTGAGTCCCCTGCAACGCGAATACCTGGCTGCGCACCCTCGCATCGTTGTCGGGCAGTATGACAGTGGTTGGCCCCCTTTCGAGTCGATCCGTGACGGCCAACAGGTGGGCCTGGGACCGGATTATTTGTCGCTTCTGGCTCGTCGCTTGGGCGTGAACGTCGAGGCGCGCCGCTATCCGGACTGGCCATCCGTGCTGGACGCGGCATGCCGGGGCGAGATCGATGTGGTCATGAACATCGGCCTCAGTGCCGACCGAACCCGTTGCATGGTCTACACCTCGGCCTATGTCGAAGCGCCGCTGGCGGTGGTCGGACGACCCGGAGACCTGCGTGCTTCGGAGATGCCGGATCTGGACGGACTGCGGGTGGTGATCGAGCAGGATTTCCTGACCGCACCGCAGGTGCGCGCCCGTTTCCCACGGGCACGACAACTTGTCGCAAATGGCACTTTGGCGGCGTTGCAGATGGTCAGAGACGACAAGGCCGACGTCTATATCGGCAATGCCTATGTCGCCACCGAGCTGATCGCGGCCCATCAGCTGAAGGGAGTGGTGTTGCTGCGGCCCAGCGATCTGCCGCCGGAGCGGGCGCACTTCGGCGTCCCCAACGGCAAGCAACCGCTGGCCGAGGCGCTGGACCTGGCGCTGGCTGCCACGAGCCAGGCGCAGCGGGACGCGCTGGCCCAGCGCTGGCTGCGGCCTCCGGAATGGTCCGCGTCGGCGCAGCTGGCCCTCAGCCAGGCCGAGAAGCGCGTGCTGCAGCAGCCGTTGAAGATCACCTTCGCGCCCAATGCCGCGCCGCTTTCGTTCACCGACCGCGATGGCCAGCCCAGCGGGCTGACCAGCGAGTACCTGCGGCGGCTGATCCAGGTCGGCGCCAACCTGCAGGTGGAAACCAGCCATGACTGGTTCGAGGTGCGCGAGAAGGCGCTGCGGGGTGAGGTGCAGGCGGTGATGGGCATTCCCACCGATTCGCGCTACCTGGGGCCGGACTGGGTGTTCAGCCAGCCCTTCATCAGCGTGCCGAGCGTGATCGTCGGCACGCGCGACAGCCCGGCGATCCTGGGGCTGGCCGATCTGCAGGGCAAGCGCGTGCTGCTGTCCGACCCGGAACGCCTGCGCGGCTACGTGCTGCAGCAGGCGCCACGGGCAAAGATCATTCCCGCGCGCAGTGGCGAGCAGGCGTTGCAGCGATTGGCCAATGGCGAGGCCGATGCCTACGTGGGCAACCTGGTCCTGGTCGACCACCTGTTGCGCAACCGCTTCCCGGGCCGTCTGCAGATCCTTGCGCCGGCCGGATTCGGCGACCAGCTGGCGCTGGCTGTCGACCGTCGCCATGCCGCCCTGGCGACCACCTTCGACCGCCTGCTGCTGCAGATGTCACCGCGGGAGCACGAGGCGCTGCGGGGCGACTGGCTGGCCGTGGAGTATCGCAGTGGCGTGGACTGGGACGCCGTACTGCATTGGGGGCTTCCGCTGCTGCTGGTGCTGCTGACCGGGGCGGTGGTGCATGGCGTCGGTCACTGGCGGCTGCGCCGGGAGGTGGCCGGGCGCCGCCATCTGGAGCAGCGCCTGGCCGAGGTCACCGACAATCTGCCGGCGGTGGTCTACCAGGCACGTCGCGACGCGGACGGCAGCCTGGCCTTCCCCTTCATCGCCGGCGACCTGCAGGCACTGTTCGGCATTCCGCGGCAGCGTGCCGAGCAGGATGCGCAGGCGCTGCTGGCGCGGATCGAGGACACCGACCGCCAGGCCGTGCTGCAGGCCATCGACCAGGCGGCCCGCCAGTTCGCGCCGCTGGCCTTCGAGTTCCGCCTGCTGCCGGGTGATGACGGCACGCCCGCGCGCTGGGTACGCAGCCAGGCCCACCCTTACGCCACCGAGGCCGGCGCCGTCACCTGGAGCGGCTACTGGGTGGACGTGACCCAGGCACGCGCACAGGCTGATGCGCTGGCGGCGGCGAAGATCGAGGCGGAACAGGCGGCCGAGGCCAAATCACGCTTCCTGGCCACGATGAGTCATGAGATCCGCACGCCGATGAGCGGTGTACTGGGCATGCTGGAAGTGCTTGCGCACTCGCCGCTGGATGCAGAACAGCAGCGCATCCTCGCCGTGATCGAGGATTCTGCGCAGATGCTGCGGCAGATTCTCGATGACATCCTCGACTACTCGCGCATCGAAGCCGGTGCGCTGCGCCTGGAGCCGGTGCCATTGTCACTGCGGACGCTGCTGGAAGGCGTGTGCCGGCTGATGTCGGCGCAGGCCAGCGCGCGTGGCCTGGCCCTGCACGTGCAGATCGATCCGCAGCTGGCTGCGGCGCATGAAGTGGATGGCGTGCGCCTGCGGCAGATCGTCTTCAACCTGCTCAGCAATGCCATCAAGTTCACCGCGCAGGGCGATGTGTGGCTGCGGCTGGAGGTGCTCGGGCCGACCACCGCCGATGGCAGCCAGCCGCTGTGCCTGAGCGTCATCGATACCGGCATGGGCATCGCGCCGGAACAACTGCAGCACCTCTTCGCGCCGTTCACCCAGGCCGGTGCATACATCCAGCGCGACCATGGCGGAACCGGCCTGGGCCTGAGCATCTGCCAGCGGCTGGTGCAGATGATGGACGGCACGTTGACCCTGCAGAGCACGCTTGGCGAGGGCACCCGCGCGGAGGTCCGTCTGTCGCTGGTGGAAGCCGGCATCGAGGACGTCGCCGTGCTGGCGAGCGAACACGAGCAGGCGGCGCTGCTGCCGATCGTGCTGCGCCAGAGCCGCGTGCTGGTGATCGAGGATCATCCGACCAACCAGGCGATGATGGCCTGGCGGCTGCAGCAGCTGGGCCTTCCGCATGTGCTGGTGAGTGATGGCCAGCAGGCGCTGGACCGGGTGGCGTCGGAACGCTTCGACCTGGTGATCACTGATTGCCGCATGCCGGTTCTCGATGGCTTTGCGTTCACCCGCCTGCTGCGCGAGCGCGAAGGCCGCCAGGGCCAGCCGCGCATGCCGGTGCTGGCATTGACGGCCAGTGTGCTGGACGACGACGCGCGACGTTGCCGCGAGGCCGGCATGGATGAGGTGCTGGCCAAGCCGTTGTCGCTGGCCACGCTGCGCGCGGCGTTGATGCGATGGTTGCCGCAGGCGTCCGTGGCGCCGCAGGAGGCGACCGCAGCGTCGTCCGCAGCGGTGGAGGGCGACGCATCGCTGGACCTGGCAGGCCTGCAGCGGCGCTTCGGTTCGCATGCGGTCGCCGTGCAGCTGGCCGCCACCCTGCTGCAGGCCAGCGAGGTGGATATCGCGGCCGTGCAGCGTGCGGTGCAGGCCGGCGACCGCGAGGCCGCCGCCCTGCACCTGCATCGCCAGGCCGGCGGGCTCGGGGCGGTGGGTGCGCACGCGCTGGCAACGCAGGCCAATGCCCTGGTCGAACGCCTGGAAGACGCCGGGGAAGTGGACAGCGCGCCGTTGTTCGCCGAGGTCCAGGCGTTCCTGTCACGCCTGCAGCAGCAGCTGCAGGGGCTGTCTCACTGAGCGGACTGCTGCTGCAGGTAAGCGATCACCAGCGCACGTCGTTCGGCGCTGGGAAACGCGTTGTACATGCGCGTGCCGGGCACCTGCTGCGTCGGTGACTGCAGGAAGGCATCCAGGGTCTGTGCGGTCCAGACGATGTCGGCCCGGCGCATGCCCTGCGAATAGCCGTAGTCGGGCAGGCTGCCGGCGCGGCGTCCGATCACACCGTGCAGGTTGGGACCGAACCGGTGGATGCCACCGGCCTGCACCGTGTGGCAGCCCGCACACAGTTCGAACGCGCGCTGCATCGCCTGTTGTCGCGCCTGCTCAGGCGTGGCCGGTGGCGTGGCCGTGCGCTGGCAGCCGCTGCACGCCAGCAGCAGGACGAGGGCAGGGAGCAGGCGGAAGGCACGCATGGGCGGAGAGGATAGCCGTGGCCGCCACGGGCCGGGCTGCGACACGCGGTCGCAGCCCGCTGCGGTCACATGCCCGAGTAGTTCGGGCCGCCGCCGCCCTGGGGGGTCACCCAGACGATGTTCTGGGTGGGATCCTTGATGTCGCAGGTCTTGCAGTGCACGCAGTTCTGCGCGTTGATCTGCAGGCGTGCGTTGTCGGCTTCGCCAACGAACTCGTACACGCCGGCCGGGCAATAGCGCGCTTCCGGGCCGGCGTACTCGGCCAGGTTCACCTTCACCGGAATGCTTGGGTCCTTCAGGGTCAGGTGGCTGGGCTGGTTCTCGTCGTGGTTGGTGCTGCTCAGGAACACCGAGCTGAGACGGTCGAAGGTCAGCACCCCGTCCGGCTTCGGGTAGCTGATGCGGGTGTGCTGGGCCGCCGGCTCCAGGCAGGCGTGGTCCGGCTGCGTACGGTGCAGCGTCCACGGCGGGTTGCGCACGCCCAGCTTGGGCAGCAGCCACTGCTCCACACCGGTCATCAGCGTGGCCACGGTCTGGCCCTTCTTGAACCACTGCTTGAAGTTCTTGGCCTGCTGCAGTTCGGTGAACAGCCAGCTGGCTTCGAAGGCCTTCGGATAGGCGCTCAGCTCATCGTGCTGGCGGTTGGCGGCCAGCGCGTCGAACGCGGCGTCGGCGCACAGCATGCCGGTCTTGATCGCGGCGTGGCTGCCCTTGATGCGGCTGGCGTTGAGATAACCGGCCTCGCAACCGACCAGCGCGCCACCGGGGAACACCGTCTTCGGCAGCGACAGCAGGCCCCCCGCGGTGATCGCGCGCGCGCCGTAGCCGATGCGGGTACCGCCTTCCAGGTGCTTGCGGATCTGCGGATGGGTCTTGAAGCGCTGGAATTCCTCGAATGGGCTCAGCCAGGGGTTCTTGTAGTCCAGGCCGACCACGTAGCCGATGGCGACCTTGCCACCGTCGGCGTGGTACAGGAACGCGCCGCCGTAGGTGTCGCTGTCCAGCGGCCAGCCGGCGGCGTGCACCACCAGGCCCGGCTCATGCCTGGCCGGGTCGATCTGCCACAGTTCCTTGATGCCGATACCGTAGGCCTGCGGGTCCTTGCCTTCGTCGAGCCTGTAACGGGCGATCAGCTGGCGGCCAAGGTGGCCGCGCGCGCCTTCGGCGAAGATCGTGTACTTCGCATGCAGCGCCATGCCGCGCTCGAAGGCCGGGCCGATGCTGCCGTCCTTCTCGATGCCCATGTCGCCGGTGGCCACGCCTATCACTTCGCCGGTGTCGCCGTACAGCACCTCGGCGGCGGCGAAGCCGGGGAAGATCGCAACCTCCAGCGCCTCGGCCTGCTGCGCCAGCCAGCGGGTCACTTCGCCCAGGCTGATGATGTAGTTGCCTTCGTTGTGGAAGCACTCCGGCAGCAGCGCATTGGGCGTGCTGCGCGACCCGGTCTCGCTGAGGAACAGGAATTCGTCGCGGGTGACCTTCTGCTTCAGCGGTGCGCCGCGTTCGGCCCAGTCCGGGAACAGTTCGGTCAGGGCGCGCGGGTCCATCACCGCGCCGGACAGAACATGTGCACCGGGCTCGGAGCCCTTCTCCAGCACGCACACCGACAGTTCGCGGCCGGCTTCGATCGCACGCTGGCGCAGGCGGATCGCGGTGGCCAGCCCGGCTGGGCCGGCACCGACGATCACCACGTCGAACTCCATTACTTCACGCGGGGGCAGGGCGTTGGCTTCAGCGCTCATCGATTGCATGACTCGTGGGTAGTGCCGGTAGCAGGGCCACCGGCGGTTGCCTGGAAATCGCGCGTGCAGCCACGGCGAAACGGTTGTTTGAATGTGTCAGGGTACCGGGACGGGCGTGATCGAGCTAGATCGCCGGTATTCACATCGTGATTGCTGCACTGCAGCGCACGCGCGCAGCCGGGTGGGTGCCGACCCTGGTCGGCACGCGCTTCCCGGATGACCGACAATGGCCCGGTCCCGACTGCGTGTGAGTGCCATGGCCCTGGATCCGTACGACCTGTTCGATGTCCGTTCCCTGCTCAGCGAGGAAGAGCGCGCAGTACAGGACAGCGTGGCCCGTTTCACCAACGAGCGCGTGCTGCCGATCATCGGCGATGCCTTCGACCAGGCGCGCTTCCCGGCCGAACTGGTACCGGAGATCGCATCGCTGGGCCTGCTGGGCGCGACACTGCCGGCCGAATACGGTGGCGGTGGCCTCGGCGCGGTCAGCTATGGCCTGATCTGCCAGGAGCTGGAGCGCGGCGATTCGGGCCTGCGCAGCTTCGTTTCGGTGCAGAGCTCGCTGTGCATGTATCCCATCTACGCGTACGGCAGCGAGGAACAGCGCCAGCAGTGGTTGCCGGCGATGGCACGCGGCGAACTGATCGGCTGCTTCGGCCTGACCGAGGCGCACGGTGGGTCCGACCCGGCCAGCATGAAGACCCGAGCGGTACGCGACGGCAGCGACTGGCGCATCAGCGGCAGCAAGATGTGGATCACCAGCGGCCCGGTGGCCGACCTGGCCATCGTCTGGGCACAGACCGAGGACGGCATCCAGGGCTTCGTGCTGGAGAAGGGCATGGCCGGTTTCACCACGCAGGAAATCAAGCACAAGATGAGCCTGCGCGCCTCGTTGACCGGCGCGCTGTTCTTCGACGATGTGCGCGTGCCCGACAGCCACCGCCTGCCGAACGTGAAGGGCCTGAAGGGGCCGCTCGGGTGCCTGACCCAGGCGCGTTACGGGATCAGCTGGGGCCCGATCGGCGCGGCCATCGCCTGCCTGGATGAAGCGCTGGGCTACGCCAAGGAGCGCGTGCTGTTCGGCCGCCCGCTGGCCGCCACCCAGAGCGCGCAGATCAAGCTGGCGGAAATGGCCCGCCGCATCACCACCGCCCAGTTGCTGGCCCTGCAACTGGGCCGGCTGAAGGAAGCCGGCCAGCTGCAGCCGCAGCAGGTCAGCCTGGCCAAGTGGAACAACTGCCGCATGGCCATCGACATCGCCCGCGAGTGTCGCGATCTGCTCGGTGGGGCTGGCATCACCACCGAACACGTGGCGATCCGGCACGCGCTGAACCTGGAATCGGTGATCACCTATGAAGGCACCGAGACCGTGCACCAGTTGGTGATCGGCCGCGAACTGACCGGCATCAACGCGTTCTGACAGCGGGTTCCGGTGGGTGCCAACCTTGGTCGGCACATTCCTTCGGCGTGCATCCGGGCATCGGTGCGGACCAAGGTCCGCACCCACCATAAGCAGGTCACACGTGTAGAGCCGAGCCCATGCTCGGCTGCTTCCTCTCACGCGCCGCCGGCAAACCCGTGCTGCCGCCAGGCTTCATACATCACCACGGCAACGGTGTTGGAAAGATTGAGGCTGCGGTTGTCCGGCCGCATCGGCAGGCGCAGGCGCCGGCCCTCCGGCAAGGCATCGAGCACCTCCTGCGGCAGGCCGCGGCTTTCCGGGCCGAACAGGAAGGCGTCGCCCTCTTCAAAGGCCAGGCTGTCGTAACGCACGCTGGCGCGGGTACTGAGTGCGAACAACCGCTTCGGTGCAATCCGCGCCAGCGCGGTGTCCAGATCCGGATGCACCTGCAGGCGCGAGTACTCGTGGTAATCCAGGCCGGCGCGCTTGAGCTGCTTGTCTTCCAGTGCGAAGCCCAGTGGCTCGACCAGGTGCAGCTGCGCGCCGGTGTTGGCGCAGAGCCGGATCACATTGCCCGTGTTGGGCGGGATTTCCGGTTGGAACAGGATCACGTGGAACTGGGGTGCGGCATTCATCGGCGCAGTGTACCTGCGACGGCTGCCAGTACGGCGCACGCCCTGCCAGGGCAGGGCGGGCACCGCTTACGGGCGCAGCAGGACCTGGGCGGTTTCGGTGGCCAGGGCCTGCAGGTCGGCCGCGCTCGGACGCACCTGCAGGGTCGGCAGGTTGACGATCACCTGGTTGGCAACGCTGGTGGCGGCGGCGGCCAGGGTGGCTGCGTAGCGCTGTGCTTCCAGTTCGGCGGCCAGGGCAACGCGCTGTTCCAGGCTCGGGCGCACTTCCACCGCGGCCAGGGTGGTGATCGGCAGGGCGGCGGCGACCGGGGCGGCGGTGAAGCCGTCGCGTTCGGCCAGCTGCTCGGCGCTCGGCCGCACTTCCACGGTGGCCAGGGTCGGGATGCTGCTGGCGCGTTCCCAGGCCTGCTGGGCCAGCTGGTCGGCGGCAGGACGAACCTGCACGGTGTCCAGGGTCTTGATGGATTCGGAGGCCTGCACCGACGAAACAACCGCGGTGCCGGCGATCAGGGCGATGGCGATGGCAATGGTCTTGGCGTTCATGACGGGGCCTGTTTAGTGTTGTTGAGCGGTGGTGTGGTAGTAAGGTAGAACACCAATTCGGGGGATGCAAGGGAAATTTTCGATTTCTTGCATTTGTTCAGTCTTCAGTCAGCTTTCGTCTGAAGCCCTTCTTGGCGCAGGAAGTACCAAGCAAACCCCGTGCCAACTTTTAATCATTGATTTGAAACGGTTTTTATCCCGTCGGAAAGTGTCCGCGGGGCGGACACCTGTCCATCCGAGGGGGCGCGGACACTGTCCGGACGCAGGGGCGGGGGAGACGTGACTGCTGTCGGGGGCCGCCGACAAGGCCCTGAACGGCTGCGAGGGCAAACACCCCCAGTGACTGCTGGCGGATTCCGGGCACCGGATGGGCACGCTAGGATCGGGCTTCACCAACGTGACCAAGGATCCGGAAATGTCTCTCGCCCTGCGCCCGCGTGCTGCACTGCTCGCTGTTGCCCTCAGCACTGCCCTGGGCACGCTCGCGCCCACTCCTGCACTGGCGGCCAAGACGGTCACGCCGGCCAAGGTCGATATTCCGTTCGAGCAGTTCACCCTGCCCAACGGGCTGCGCGTGATCGTGCATACCGACCGCAAGGCGCCGATCGTGGCGGTCAACGTCTGGTATCACGTCGGCAGCAAGGACGAGCCTGCGGGCCGCACCGGTTTCGCCCACCTGTTCGAACACCTGATGTTCCAGAGCAGCGAAAACCACGACGGCGAGTATTTCGAACCGTTCAAGCAGGTGGGTGCCACCGGCCAGAACGGCACCACCAATACCGATCGCACCAATTACTTCGAGAACGTGCCGACCACCGCGCTGGACATGGCGTTGTGGATGGAGTCGGACCGCATGGGCCATCTGCTCGGTGCGATCGACCAGGCGGCGCTGGACGAGCAGCGTGGCGTGGTGCAGAACGAGAAGCGCCAGGGCGAGAACCAGCCCTACGGCCAGGCCTGGGAGAAGCTCAACCGTGCGATGTACCCGGCCGGCCACCCGTATCACCACAGCGTGATCGGCTCGATGAACGACCTCAACGCGGCCTCGCTGGATGACGTCAAGACCTGGTTCCGCACCTGGTATGGCCCGAACAACGCGGTGCTGGTGCTGGCGGGCGATATCGACGTGGCCACCGCCAAGGAGAAGGTGGCCCGTTACTTCGGCAGCATCCCGGCCGGTCCGAGCATGGCGCAGCCGAAGGTCGACGTGGCCAAGCGCCCGGCCGACACCCGCGAGACGATGACCGACAAGGTGCCGCAGTCGCGCATCTACCGCGCCTGGAACGTGCCGCAGGTCGGCACCACCGACGTCGACCAGCTGCAGCTGCTGGCCTATGTGCTCGGCGGCGCCAAGTCCTCGCGCCTGAGCCAGCGACTGCAGCACCAGGACAAGCTGGTGGACAACATCAGCGCCGGCGCCTACGCCTCGCAGCTGGGTTCCAACTTCATCGTCATGGCCACGGTGAAGCAGGGCCAGGATCCGGCCAAGGTCGAGAAGATCATCGACGAAGAACTGGACCGGTTGATCAAGGAGGGCCCCACGGCCGACGAGCTGGCGCGTGCCAAGACCGGCTCGCGCGCAGCGTTCATCCGCGGCATCGAGCGCATCGGTGGTTTCGGTGGCAAGGCCGACGCACTGGCCGAATGCGCGGTCTACACCGGCGACCCGGGCTGCTTCCGCACGTCGCTGGCCAACATCGACAAGGCGACCGCGGCCGACCTGAAGCGCCTGGGCGCACAGTGGCTGGACGTCGGCAGCCACACGCTGGTGGTCGAACCGGGCGAGCGCGTGGCGCTGAAGGAAGATCCCTCACAGGCGCCGAAGCCGTTCAACGTGCCGGCGGTGGACCCGAAGTACGGCACCCTGCCGGAGCAGGTGGACCGCAAGGCCGGCGTGCCGCAGACCCGTGAATTCCCGCAGCTGAAGTTCCCCGCCCTGCAGCGCGCCACGCTGAAGAACGGCACCCAGGTGGTGCTGGCCGAGCGCCACGAGATTCCGGTGGTGCAGTTCAGCTACCAGTTCCCGGGTGGCTTCACCGCCGACCAGGGCCGCAAGCCGGGCACCGCCAACTTCACCATGAACCTGATGACCGAAGGCGCCGGCAAGCTCGGCTCGCTGGCCTTCGCCGATGCCGCCGATGCGCTGGGTGCAAGCCTGGACGCCGGTGCCGGCCTGGATTCGGTGACCGTGGACCTGTCGGCACTGAAGGAGAACCTGGTGCCATCGCTGGCCCTGTACCGCGATCTGCTGCGCGAGCCGCGCTTCGAACAGGCCGAGATCGACCGGGTCAAGGCCACCTGGATCGCCGGCATCCAGCAGGAGAAGGTCAACCCGAACGCGGTGGCCATGCGCGTGCTGCCGCCGCTGCTGTACGGCAAAGGCCATCCGTACGCCATTCCGTTCACCGGCAGCGGTGATGAAGCGGCCATCAGCAGCCTCACCCGCGAGGATCTGGTCGACTTCCACCGCGACTGGCTGCGCCCGCAGGACGGCACCCTGATCGTGGTTGGCGATACCACGCTGGCCGAGATCGTGCCCCTGCTGGACAAGCAGCTGGGCGACTGGAAGGCCACGGGTACCGCGCCGCAGGTGAAGGCGGCCACCGATGTGGCGCTGCCGAAGCGCCCGCGCGTGTTCCTGATCGATCAGCCGGGTGCGGTGCAGGCAAACCTGTTCGCCGGCCAGGTGGTGCCACCGTCCAGTGACGCCAGCTCGACCCGCTTCGATATCGCCAACGGTGTGATCGGCGGTGACTTCACCTCGCGGCTGAACATGAACCTGCGCGAGGACAAGCACTGGTCCTATGGTGCGCGCAGCAGTGCGCCGAACTCGGTCGGACAGCGGCCGTGGGCGGCCAGTGCCCCCGTGCAGATCGACAAGACCGGCCCGGCGCTGGCCGAGATGCAGAAGGAAATCGTCGAGTTCAGCACGGGCAGCAAGCCGGCCACCGCTGCCGAGGTCAACCGCATCCGCAACATCCAGACGCTGAGCCTGCCGGGCGCCTATGAGACCGCCAGTGCGGTCGCCGCGACCATCAGCAGCATCGTGCAGTTCAAGCGGCCGGATGACTATGTGCTGCGTCGCAAGGCCGAGATCGAGGCGATGACGCCGGCCCAGGTGCAGCAGGCTGCGGCCGAGATCAAGCCGCAGGCGCTGACCTGGGTCGTGGTGGGCGACCTCAAGCAGACCGAGGCGGCCGTGCGCGCGCTGAACCTGGGCGAGGTGACCGTGCTGGATGCCGAAGGCAAGCCGGTCAAGAAGTAAGGGACAGGCCTGCCCGCCAACGCGGGCAGGCTTCCCCGGGTAGCGCCGGGCCTCCCGGCTACCCTCGATTCAGGCGGTTCAGGCAGAATCCCCCTCATACCCTTCCAGGATCTGCCCATGCGCGTTCTGCTGCTTTCCTCCCTGCTGCTCACCGTCACCGCCTGTACCTGGGTGCCGATCGAACCGGCCGGGAAGACCGTCCGCGTGCTGCCGGCCGGCCCGGCGCCGACCGGCTGCATCACCAAGGGCGAGGTGGTGGTCACCGTGAAGAGCAAGGTCGGCTTCTACAACCGCAACCCGCTGCGCGTGCAGGAAGAACTGGAAACGCTGGCCCGCAACGAGGCCCCCAGCGCCGGCGCCAATGCCGTCCAGGCCGCCGCACCGCCGGCCGATGGCAGCCAGCGCTTTGCCGCCTTCCAGTGCCCGCCGCGCTGAATCCTTCACCATACGGGCAAGCCGGAATTCGTAAAGATGCGGTGAAGGCCCGGGGGGTTATAGAATAGCGCCCCCTTTTGCCTGAGCCTTGGCGCTAACCTCGATGCTCTTCAAGAATGTCTCGATCGCCGGCCTGGCACACGTTGATGCGCCTCATACGCTGACGACGAAGGAAATCAACGAACGCCTGCAGCCGACGCTGGACCGGTTGGGCATCCGCACCGACGTGCTCGGCGATATTGCCGGCATCCACGCCCGCCGCCTGTGGGACAACGGCGTGCTGGCCTCGGACGCGGCCACCATGGCCGGTCGCAAGGCACTGGAAGATGCCGGCATCGAAGCCACCCAGGTCGGCCTGCTGGTCAATACCTCGGTCAGCCGCGACTACCTGGAGCCGTCCACGGCCTCCATCGTCTCGGGCAATCTGGGTGTCAGCGACGAATGCATGACCTTCGATGTCGCAAATGCCTGCCTGGCCTTCATCAACGGCATGGACATCGCGGCGCGCATGATCGAGCGCGGTGACATCGACTATGCGCTGGTGGTGGATGGCGAAACCGCCAACCTGGTGTACGAGAAGACGCTGGAGCGCATGACCGCGCCGGACGTCACCGCCGACGATTTCCGCAACGAACTGGCGGCGCTGACCACCGGTTCGGGCGCTGCCGCCATGGTGATGGCGCGCTCGGAACTGGTGCCGGATGCCCCGCGCTACAAGGGCGGCGTCACCCGTTCGGCGACCGAATGGAACCAGCTGTGCCTGGGCAACCTGGACCGCATGGTGACCGACACCCGCCTGCTGCTGATCGAAGGCATCAAGCTGGCGCAGAAGACGTTCACTGCGGCCAAGATCGCGCTGGGCTGGGCGGTGGAAGAACTGGACCAGTTCGTCATCCACCAGGTCAGCCAGCCGCACACCGCAGCATTCATCAAGAACTTCGGCATCGACCCGAAGAAGGTCATGACCATCTTCGGCGAGCACGGCAACATCGGCCCGGCGTCGGTACCGATCGTGCTGAGCAAGCTCAAGCAGCTGGGCAAGCTGAAGAAGGGTGATCGCATCGCGCTTCTGGGCATCGGCTCGGGCCTGAACTGCTCGATGGCCGAAGTGGTCTGGTAAACAGACCCCTGCGTTGAATCCTGGGGCCGGTACTACCGGCCCTTTTTACAGGTGCGACCCGATGTCCAAGCTTCCCGGTTACCCCGCCCATCCCCAGCGCTTCGAGGTCCGCCCCGGCCTGTCGATGAACTATCTCGACGAGGGCCCGCGCGACGGTGAGGTGGTGGTGATGGTGCATGGCAATCCGTCGTGGAGCTATTACTGGCGCACGCTGGTGGCCGGCCTGTCGGACAAGTACCGCTGCATCGTGCCCGACCACATCGGCATGGGCCTGTCGGACAAGCCCGATGACCGTGGCTATGCGTACACGCTGCAATCGCGCGTGGATGACCTGGATGCGCTGCTCAGGCACCTGGGCATCACCGGACCGGTGACCCTGGCCGTGCACGACTGGGGCGGCATGATCGGCTTCGGCTGGGCGCTGTCGCACCCTGCGCAGGTCAAGCGGCTGGTGGTGCTCAACACCGCCGCGTTCCCGATGCCGGCAGCGAAGAAGATGCCATGGCAGATCGCGCTCGGACGGCACTGGAAGATCGGCGAGTGGATCATCCGCACCTTCAATGCCTTCTCCGCCGGCGCATCGTGGCTGGGCGTGGAGCGGAAGATGCCCGCAGACGTGCGCCGCGCGTATGTATCGCCGTACAACAGCTACGCCAACCGCATCAGCACCATCCGCTTCATGCAGGACATTCCGCTGGGCCCGGCCGACAAGGCGTGGTCGCTGCTGGAGCGCGCGGGCAAGGCGCTGCCGTCGTTTGCCGATCGCCCGGCCTTCATAGGCTGGGGCCTGCGCGACTTCGTGTTCGACCACCATTTCCTGCAGGGCTTCCAGGCGGCGCTGCCGCAGGCCCAGGTGCATGCCTTCAAGGACGCGGGCCATTACGTGCTGGAAGACAAGCACGAGGTGCTGGTGCCGGAGATCCGCGCCTTCCTGGACGCGAACCCGATCTGATCGGATCCCTTCGGTAGCGCCGGGCCATGCCCGGCGTTGTCGTACAGGGGGTCAGAGCCCTTCCGTGCCGGAAACGGGCCCGACCCTGACCGTCACGCCGCGATCGGCGCCTGCGGCGGAGACGACGGGCTGCTGCCGTTGTCGTCCGGATGATCGTCGTCGTTGTCCGCCTCGTCGCGCCAGCGCCAGTCGGCCAGCGTCAGCGGGTCCAGGCCGTAGGCGATGCGGGCCTTGTCGCACTGCGGGCTGGCCTTGCCGTACTCCCATGAGGCATCCACTTCGCGGCACACGCTGGGCCGGTTGGGGTGGATCGTGCAGCGCGAATACACGCCGATCTGCGCATCCAGTGCCACGCAGCGCACCGGTTTGGAGTGGGTGCCGCGCATGCACAGGCGATGCGGGTCGAGCACTTCGGTCAGCTGGTGGGGCACGCCGCCCGGGGTGACCTCGTCCGATTCCATCCAGTGGAAGGCCACGCGGTACTGGGTGCAGCAGGCGCCGCAGGTCATGCAGGGGTGTTGCATGGGCAAGCCGCCTCGGGCGGCAGTCGGAATCGGGAACGAGGCTGCGGATTTTCCACGAAGTGAGCCGCCGCGCAAGAAATTCCGTAAGCGGCGACAATGAACGGATGAACCGACCCTGCAACATTGCTGCGCGGTTGCCTGAACTGGCCCGTGAACGCCCCGACCAGATCGCCATCCGCTGCCCCGGCCGCCGCGGCGCGGGCAACGGCATGGCGGCCTACGATGTGACCCTGGACTATCGGCAGCTGGATGCCCGCAGCGACGCCATGGCCGCGGGCCTGGCCGGCTACGGGATCGGGCGCGGCGTGCGCACGGTGGTGATGGTGCGGCCCTCGCCGGAGTTCTTCCTGCTGATGTTCGCCCTGTTCAAGCTGGGTGCGGTGCCGGTGCTGGTCGATCCCGGCATCGACCGGCGTGCGCTGAAGCAGTGCCTGGACGAAGCCCAGCCGGAGGCCTTCATCGGCATCCCGCTGGCCCACGTGGCACGGTTGGCGCTGCGCTGGGCGCCGTCGGCGACCCGCCTGGTCACGGTGGGACGGCGGCTGGCCTGGGGCGGGACCACCCTGGCCGCGCTGGAGCGCGCGGGTGCGCAGGCCGGGCCGATGCTGGCGGCCACCGACGGCGAGGACATGGCCGCGATCCTGTTCACCAGCGGCTCCACGGGCGTGCCCAAGGGCGTGGTCTACCGCCATCGCCATTTCCTCGGCCAGATCGAGCTGCTGGGCAGCGCCTTCGGCATGGAGGCCGGCGGGGTGGACCTGCCGACGTTCCCGCCCTTCGCGCTGTTCGATCCCGCATTGGGGTTGACCTCGGTGATCCCGGACATGGACCCCACGCGGCCCGCGCAGGCCGATCCGGCACGCCTGCATGATGCGATCCAACGCTTCGGCGTGACCCAGCTGTTCGGCTCGCCTGCCCTGATGCGGGTCCTGGCCCGCCATGGCCGGCCGCTGCCGTCGGTGACCCGGGTGACCTCGGCCGGTGCCCCGGTTCCGCCGGATGTGGTGGCCACCATCCGTGGCCTGCTGCCGGCCGGTGCCCAGTTCTGGACGCCGTACGGCGCCACCGAATGCCTGCCGGTGGCGGTGGTGGAAGGCCATGAACTGGAGCGCACCCGTGCGGCCACCGAGGGCGGTGCGGGTACCTGCGTGGGCAACGTGGTGGCCCCGAACGAAGTGCGCATCATCGCCATCGACGATGCACCGCTGGCCGACTGGTCGCAGGTGCGCGTGCTGGCCACCGGCGAGGTGGGCGAGATCACCGTGGCCGGCCCCACCGCCACCGACAGCTATTTCAATCGTCCGCAGGCCACCGCTGCGGCGAAGATCGCCGAGACGCTGGCCGATGGCAGTACCCGCATCGTGCATCGCATGGGCGATGTGGGCTATTTCGACGCGCAGGGCCGTCTGTGGTTCTGTGGACGCAAGACCCAGCGCGTGGAAACCCCGCACGGCCCGCTCTACACCGAGCAGGTCGAGCCGGTGTTCAACACGGTACAGGGCGTGGCACGCACCGCGCTGGTCGGCGTGGGTCCTGTGGGCGCGCAGGTGCCGGTCCTGTGCGTGGAACTACAGCGTGGACAGTCCGACAGCCCGGCGCTGCATGAAGCGCTGCGCGCCCTTGCCGGCGCACGCCTGCCCGAGGCCGGGCTGCAGCACTTCCTGGTGCATCCGGCGTTTCCCGTCGATATCCGTCACAACGCCAAGATCGGCCGCGAGAAGCTCGCCGTCTGGGCCAGCGCCGAACTGGAGAAGCGCGCATGAAGATCCTGGTCACCGGTGGTGGTGGTTTTCTGGGCCAGGCGTTGTGCCGCGGGCTGGTCGAGCGCGGCCACCAGGTGCTGGCGTTCAACCGCAGCCACTACCCGGCGCTGCAGGCGCTGGGAGTGGGCCAGATCCGTGGCGACCTGGCGGACCCGCAGGCCGTGCTGCATGCGGTGGCCGGTGTCGATGCGGTGTTCCACAACGGAGCCAAGGCCGGTGCCTGGGGAAGTTACGACAGCTACCACCAGGCCAATGTGGTCGGCACCGACAATGTCATCGCTGCCTGCCGTGCGCATGGCATCGGCAGGCTGGTCTATACCTCCACACCGAGCGTGACCCATCGTGCCACCCACCCGGTGGAAGGACTGGGCGCGGACGAGGTGCCTTACGGCGAGGATTTCCAGGCGCCGTATGCGGCGACCAAGGCGATCGCCGAACAACGGGTGCTCGCCGCCAACGACGCGACGCTGGCCACGGTGGCGCTGCGCCCGCGCCTGATCTGGGGGCCGGGCGACCAGCAGCTGGTGCCGCGCCTGGCCGAGCGCGCACGGCAGGGCCGGCTGCGGCTGGTCGGTGATGGCAGCAACAAGGTCGACACCACCTACATCGACAACGCCGCGCTGGCGCACTTCCTGGCATTCGAGGCGCTGGGCCCGGCGGCGGCCTGCGCCGGCAAGGCCTACTTCATCTCCAATGGCGAGCCACTGCCGATGCGCGAGCTGGTCAACACGTTGCTGCAGGCCGTGGGCGCCCCCCCTGTGGAGAAGGCAATCAGCTTCAGGACCGCCTACCGGATCGGTGCGATCTGCGAGCGCCTGTGGCCGCTGCTGCGGTTGCGCGGCGAGCCGCCGTTGACGCGTTTCCTCGCCGAGCAGCTGTGCACGCCGCACTGGTACAGCATGGAGCCGGCGCGCCGTGATTTCGGCTATGTGCCGCAGGTCAGCATCGAGGAAGGGCTGCGTCGGCTGAAGGCCGCGTCGTCATGACGGCAGCCTCACGGCGCTGAAGACTTCATCGCGCGCAGAACCGGCCATCACCGGTTGCACACCGCCGGACCGGGAGGATGGACCCCACGCCACCCACGGCCGAATATCTGCGAGGAGCGCCATGCTGCATTACGCCGTCATTTTCTTCGTCATCGCCATCATCGCCGCCGTGCTCGGTTTCTCCGGCATCGCCGGCGCGGCCAGCAACATTGCCTGGATCCTGTTCGTGGTGTTCCTGGTCCTGGCGGTGATCTCGATGTTCCGCAAGCGCGGCTAGTGAGCCCCGGAGCAGTGCTGGTCGATGGCCGGCACTGCTCCGGCGGAAGCGGTTGTTTCCTGTAGTACCGGGTAGTGCCTGGCCTACAGCAGCCTGTGATCGGCTTCGTGCCGTTCCAGGGCCAGTTCAATCAGGCGTGTGATCAGCGTGGTGTAATCCACGCCACTGGCGCCCCACAGCTTCGGATACATGCTGATGCGGGTGAAGCCCGGCAGCGTGTTGACCTCGTTGATGACGACGCGGCCATCGCCGGTCAGGAACACATCCACTCTGGCCATGCCCGCGCACTCCAGCGTCTGATACGCCTGCAGGGCGATCTGCCTGATCCGCTGCTGGGTGGCATCATCGATGTCGGCCGGGACCACGACGTCGGCGCCGTTCTCGTTGAGGTATTTGGTGTCGTAGGCATAGAACTCGTCGTGCACGACCACTTCGCCACACACGCTGGCCTGCGGCTGCTCGTTGCCGAGCACCGCACATTCGATCTCGCGGCCGGCCACGGCCGCTTCCACCAGAACCTTGTGGTCGTAGCGCAGCGCCCGTTCCAGCGCGGCCGCGAAGCCGGCAGCGTCCTTGACCTTGCTCACCCCCACCGACGAACCCTGGTTGGCCGGCTTCACGAACAGCGGCAGGCCGAGCTGGGCGATGATGCCGTCGACATTGATGTTCGCAGCCTGGTGGCGACGGATGCACTGCCAGGGCGCCACCTGCAGGCCGGCATCGCGCAGCAGGCGCTTGGTCACGTCCTTGTCCATGGCCACGGCCGAGCCCAGCACCGGTGAACCGACGAAGGGCAGGTTGGCCATGCGCAGCAGGCCCTGCAGCGCGCCATCCTCACCCAGCGGACCATGCACGATCGGCAGGACAACGTCGATCTGGCCGAGCACGGCAGCCGGATCGGCGGGCTGCAGCTGCGCCTGTCCGGCGCCCGGGTGCACCGACAGCGCGACGCCGGACCGGTGCAGCGCGATGCGCGCCGGATCATCGGCGTTGAGCAGGAAGCTCCCGGGCTGGCTCAGGTGCCATCGGCCCTGCTTGTCGATGCCGATCAGCACCGGCTCGAAGCGCTCGTGGTCGAGTGCGTCGAGGATGTTCTTCGCCGACTGCAGCGAGACTTCGTGCTCGGAGGACGTACCACCGAAAATGATGCCGACCCGGGTCCTGCTCATGGGCAATGCGATGTCCTGGACGTTGCGTGGCCCCACAGCATGGACCTTCCTTGGCCCGGCAGGTGAGGCGGGGATGAACCCGCACCCATCCGCGCTGCCCGGCCCAAGCCCGGCACCCACGAAGGTAGAATGGGGCCATGGCTCTTTCCCTGCTCAAGTCCCTCAAGCCGGTCGCCGGCCGTGCCCTGCAGATCGCCCTGAACCGCGCCCTGGCGCTGGATCCGGATACCCGCCACGCGCTGGCCGGTCTGGATGGCCGGCATATCGATCTGACCCTGGAGGCTCCTGCGCTGGCCATGCGCATCAGCGTTGACGGTGACCAGCTGCGGGTGGGGCCGGTGGATGCGCAGGAAGCCGATCTGGCCGTACGCAGCAGCCTGTCGGGGGTGCTGGCCCAGCTGCCGCTGCTGGCCAATGCCCGGCGCGCCGACAGCACCGGCAAGGGACGCGTGCGCGTGGCCGGCGATGCCGAGCTGGCGCGCCGCCTGCAGCAGCTGGCCAAGGGCTTCGACCCGGACTGGCAGCAGCCCTTCGTCAGCGTGTTCGGCGAGGTGCTGGGCGTACAGGTGGCCAACACACTGCGCGGCGCGCTGCAGCACGCCCGCCAGGGCGTGATCGATCTGGCGCACAGTGCAGCCGAATTCATTACCGAGGAATCGCGCGACGTGGTGCCGCGCGCCGAGCTGGACGCGTTCCACGACGATGTGGATGTGCTGCGCGATGATGTCGAGCGCCTGGGTGCACGCGTGCAGCGCCTGCGGGGTGCGGCATGAAGGCGGTGCTGCGGGCCAGCCGCATCGGCCGGGTGATCCTGCGCTACCGCCTGGATGACCTGCTGCAGGACACGCCGGCCGAACGCTGGCTGCGCCTGGCCAAACCCTTCGTTCCGCGGGCCTCTGCCGACATCGCCGCGCAATCGCGTGGCGCACGCCTGCGCCTGGCGCTGCAGGACCTGGGTCCGATCTTCGTCAAGTTCGGGCAGATCCTGTCGACCCGTCGCGACCTGGTGCCGCCGGACGTGGCCAACGAACTGACCCTGCTGCAGGACCGGGTCAAGCCGTTCGACGGCGACACCGCGCGCCGCATCGTCGAGGACGCGCTGGGCCTGCCGGTCAGCGAAGCCTTTGCCAGCTTCGATACCGAACCGCTGGCGTCGGCCTCGATCGCGCAGGTCCATGCGGCCACGCTGGCCGATGGCCGCCAGGTAGTGGTCAAGGTGCTGCGCCCGGGCATCGAGAAGCAGATCGACGCCGATATCGCCCTGCTCAATTCACTGGCCACGCTGGTCGAGCGCACCCACCCGCGTGCCGACAAGATCCGCCCGCGCGAAGTCGTGGCGGAAGTGGAGAACACCCTGGCCGCCGAGCTGGACCTGCAGCGCGAAGGCGCCAACGCCAGCGTCCTGCGCCGCTTCTGGGAGAACTCCGACGACCTGTACGTGCCGGAAGTGATCTGGAGCCACACGGCCGAGCGCGCGCTGACCCTGGAGCGCGTGTGGGGCATTCCCTCCGATGACATCGTGGCACTGGACGCCGCCGGGATCGATCGCAAGGCGCTGGCCGCCAAGGGCGTGCGGGTGTTCTACACCCAGGTGTTCCGCGACAACTTCTTCCACGCCGATGCGCATGCCGGCAACATCTGGGTCGACCCCGACCCGGCACGCCGCAGCGATCCACGCTTCATTGCGCTGGACTTCGGCATCATGGGCCAGCTGTCGCAGGAAGATCAGTACTACCTGGCCGAGAACTTCATGGCCATCTTCAACCGCGACTACCGCCGCATCGCCGAGCTGCACGTGCAGGCGCGCTGGATGCCGGACCATGTGCGCATCGACGACCTGGAGGCGGCGGTGCGCTCGGTGTGCGAGCCGTACTTCACCCGCCCGCTGTCGCAGATCTCGCTGGCGGAAGTGCTGATGAAGCTGTTCCGCGTGGCGCAGCGCTACCAGCTGACGCTGCAGCCGCAGCTGATCCTGCTGCAGAAGACCCTGTTGAACATCGAAGGCGTCGGTCGCCAGCTCGACCCGCAGATCGATATCTGGGCGGTGGCCAAGCCGGTACTGGCGAAGATCCTGCGCGAGCGCTACAGCCCGCGCAGGGTGATGCGCGAGCTCGGCAAGCGCCTGCCGGAAATCATGACCCACGCACCGGACATGCCCCGCCTGGTGCATGCCTGGCTGACCCAGCAGGTGGAGGGACGTCACGAGCTGGCGATGCGCTCGCGCGATCTGGTATCGCTCGATGCCAGCGTGCAGCGCCTGCAGAAGCATGCGGTCGGTGCCATCACCGGCGTCGGCCTGCTTGCCATTGCCGCCTTGATGTACGTGCTGCAGCCGCCCGGCTGGTACTGGGGCGACCTGCCGATGTGGAGCTGGCTGTCGGGCGCGGTGGGTGTGGCCGCATTGGCCCGGGCGTGGTGGAAGTAGCCGCCGTGCTGCAGGCGCTCAAGGACGAACTGGCGCGCTTTGGCGCCGACAACGATGCGCGCGAAAGCGAGCGGGCCCGGCGCATGCTCAACATCACGCCGGATACCGGTGCGCTGCTGTCGCTGCTGGTACGTTTCGGACAGGCGCGGCGCGTGCTGGAGATCGGCACCTCCAACGGCTATTCCACCCTGTGGCTGGCCGAGGCTGCCGCTGCCATCGACGGCCATGTGACCACGCTGGAGTACGCTGCCGACAAGGTGGCCCTGGCCGGCGCGACCTTCGCCCGCAGCGGCCTGCAGGCGCATATCACCCTGATGCACGCTGACGCCGGGGCGTGGCTGGCGCAGGCGGCCGATGCCAGCATCGACCTGCTGTTCCTCGATTCGGATCGCGAGCAGTACGCTGGCTGGTGGCCGCACCTGCGCCGCGTGCTGCGGCCCGGTGGCCTGCTGGTGGTGGACAACGCGATCTCCCACGCCGAACAGATGGAGCCGCTGCGTGCAGCACTGGTGGCCGATCCTGATGTCAGCGTCAGCCTGGTGCCGGTGGGCAACGGCGAACTGCTGGCTGTGCGCAACGCCTGACTGCCTCGCGGCACAAACCCGGGGTCAGATCCCTTTTCCGCAGGAAAAGGGATCTGACCCCATACAGGCCGCCCGTATAATCGCGCGGTGAGCACCGAACCCGATACCCTCGCCGCGGTCGAGACCGACACCGCCCCCCTTCGGCTCCTGCACCTGGATGAACGCCTGGCGGTGGTCGACAAGCCGGCCGGGCTGATGGTCCATGACAGCAAGCTGGCCCGTGGCGAAGATGATTTCCTGGCCGATCGCCTGCGTGAGCAGCTCGGGCGCCCGATCTTTCTGGTGCATCGGCTGGATCGTGCCACCAGTGGCTGCCTGCTGCTGGCCTTCGACCGTGACACCGCCAGTGCGCTGGGCAAGGCCCTGATGGGCGGCGAGGTGGCCAAGGACTACCTGACCATCTGCCGCGGCTGGCCGGCCGAGGCGTCTTGGCGGGTCGACCACGACCTCGACGGCGGCCCCGGGAAACCTGTCAAGAAGCCTGCCATCACCGACTTCCAGTGCCTGGCTACCGGCGAGCTGCCGGTGCCGGTCGGCGAGTTCGCCCGTTCGCGCTATGCGCTGCTGCGCTGCCAGCCGCAGACGGGACGGTTCCGGCAGATCCGCCGGCATCTCAAGCATCTTTCGCACCACATGATCGGCGATACCAGCCACGGCGACGGCCGCCACAACCGCATCTTCCGCATGCAGGGGGTGCACCGCATGCTGCTGCACGCCGAGCGCCTGCGTTTTCCGCATCCCGAGGGCGGCACGGTGGATGTGCGGGCGCCGCTGGACCGGGAATTCCAGAAGGCACTGGACCTGTTCGGCTGGCGGGTGGAGTGAAGGCAGCGCCGGGCATGGCCCGGCGCCTTCCGCCACGCAGCGGCCGCGCGTGGCACTCGCCGGGCATGGCCCGGCGCTACCGCCTCACTTCTTTTCGGGCTCGTTGACGATCGCTTCCAGATCCTTCTGCAGGTCGGCGAACAGCGGCTGCATGCGCGACTGGATGGCCACCATCACGTTCTGCATCAGCGCCGGGGTCTTGTCGAGCAGACTCTGCCCCGCCGGGCTCTCGTAGAACTCGGCCATCGCCAGCACGTCTTCCTTGCTGAAGGTCTTCTTGTAGAGATCCACGTACATCGGCCGCAGCTGCTGCCATGACAGGGCCTGGCGCAGGGTCTGGCTGGTCCGTGCCTGGATGCGCTTGAGCTGTTCCTGCTGCTGGGCGTTGAGCTGGCGCTGCGACGCGACCTGCTGGAACTGCTGCTGCTGCATCGCCTCGATCTGCGGCAGCATGGTGTCGATCATGCTCTGCGCGCGGGAGGCCGACAGCAGGCGGTTGATGTCGCCGTCGGTCGGCGCGGCGGCCAGGACCGGGGCGCTGGCCACGGCCAGCGCCAGCAGAAGGGCAGCACGGCGCAGCAGGGCGGGCAGGGTGGATGCGGAGCGGATCATGCGAAGCTTCCTGCGGTACATGGGACGGCCAGCATACCCGCTGGCAAGGCGAAGGCGGCGTGTTCGGTGCCTGATCGGCGGCATACGGCGCGCGATGCCGCACTCCGCCACGTGGCTGCCGTTACAATGCGCGGATGGGCAGTGGACCGGTCACCATCAGCGCGCAGCTTGAGATCCCCGACGGCGAGATCGTCGAGCGTTTCGTGCGTGCCAGTGGTGCCGGTGGCCAGAACGTCAACAAGGTGTCCACCGCGGTGGAACTGCGTTTCGACGTGGCCAACTCGCCCTCGTTGCCCGAACCGTTGCGCGCGCGCCTGCTGGCGCGGCGTGACCGGCGGATGACCGGCGAAGGCGTGCTGGTCATCGACGCGCAACGCTTCCGGACCCAGGATCGCAATCGCGAGGATGCGCGCGAGCGGCTGGCGGCCTTCATCCAGGCCGGGTTGAGCGTGCCCAAACCGCGCAAGGCCACCAAGCCGACCCTCGGGTCGAAACTGCGTCGTCTGGACGCCAAACGCGGGCGCGCGCAGATCAAGCGCGGGCGCTCCTCACGTGACTGGGAGTGATTGCTTGAACAACCCGACTCCGTTGCTGCCGGCCATCCCGCCGAACATGCCGCAGGTCAGATCCAACCCGTTCCTGCGCTGGCTGGCGCGCTGCACCCTGCGCATGGGCGGCTGGAAGGTGGTCGGCACCCTGCCGGACATCCCGAAGCTGGTCTTCATCATCGCCCCGCATTCGTCCAACTGGGACGGGTTCTGGGGCATGGCGGCCAAGATCGCACTGGGCATGAAGGTCAAGGTGCTGGGCAAGGCGTCGCTGTTCTGGTGGCCGCTGGGCCCGCTGCTGCACCGGCTGGGCGTGATCCCGCTGGACCGCAGCTCGCCGCAGGGAACCGTCGGCCAGGCCGTGGACCTGATCCGCAACAACGACAGGATGTGGTTCGCGATCACCCCGGAAGGCACCCGCAAGGCGGTCAAGGAATGGAAGGCCGGATTCCTGAAGATCGCGCGGATGGCCGACGTGCCGATCCTGACCGCCTATTTCCATTATCCGGAGAAGGTCATCGGCGTCGGTCCGCTGTTCCATCCCACCGGCGATGACGTGGCCGACATGGCCGCCATCCGCGAGTTCTATCGGCCCTGGATCGGCAAGACCCGCGGCACGGTCTGAGCCGGCCGCCCGTGAAGGTCCAGAGGCCACGTCCGGCACATGCCGGGCGAGCGCGACAGGAGTAGGGTGGACGGCCGGCATCCCATCCCGTCTGCCCAAGGAGCGTTTTACATGTCGCGTACCGTAGTCCTGGCCGCCGCCATCAGCCTGGCGCTGGCGGCCTGTTCCGGCAAGGAGTCCACCCCCGTGTCCGCAGCCCAGAATACCCCGGCCCAGCAGCCGGCCGATGCCTCCACCAACCCGCTGCTGAGCGCCAGCACGCTGCCGTTCCAGGCGCCGCCGTTCGACAAGATCAAGGACAGCGACTACCTGCCGGCGTTCGAGGAAGGCATGCGCCAGCACCTGGCCGACGTGCGCAAGATCGCCGACAACAGCGAGCCGGCCACCTTCGACAACACCATCGTGGCGATGGAGCGCAGCGGCGAGACCCTGACCCGCGTGTCGCGCATCTTCTTCGGCCTGGTGCAGGCCGATACCAACGATGCACGCCAGAAGATCCAGGAAGAAGTCGCGCCGAAACTGGCCGCGCACCAGGACGAGATCAGCCTCGACCCGAAGCTGTTCGCACGCGTGAAGTCGCTGTACGACCAGCGTGACACGCTGGGCCTGGACCCGGTGCAGAAGCGTCTGGTCGAGCATTACTACGACGGCCTGGTACGTGCCGGTGCGCAGCTGTCCGACGCCGACAAGGCCAGCCTGCGCAAGCTCAACGTGGAAGAGACCACGCTTTCCACCCAGTTCCATACCCGCCTGGTCGCGGCCACTGCTGCCGCTGCCGTCATCGTGGACGACAAGGCCAAGCTGGCCGGCCTGGATGAGAACGCGATCAACACCGCCGCTGCCGATGCGAAGGCGCGCAAGCTTGATGGCAAGTTCCTGCTGCCGCTGCAGAACACCACCCAGCAGCCGGTGCTCGGTTCGCTGAGTGACCGCGACCAGCGCGCCGCCGTGCTCAAGGCCTCGGAAACCCGCGCCGAGCGCGGTGATGCCAACGACACCCGCCAGACCGTGCAGCGCCTGGCCCAGCTGCGTGCGCAGAAGGCCAAGCTGCTGGGTTTCGAAACCTTCGCCGACTACCAGCTGGGCGACCAGATGGCCAAGACCCCGGCCGCCGCGCTGAAGCTGCTGACCGACACCGTGCCGGCTGCCACCGCCAAGGCACGTGCCGAAGCCGGCGAGATCCAGAAGGTGATCGACGCGCAGAAGGGCGGTTTCCAGGTTGCGGCCTCGGACTGGGACTTCTACGCCGAGCAGGTACGCAAGGCCAAGTACGATCTGGATGAGTCGCAGATCAAGCCCTATTTCGAGCTGGACAACGTGCTGCAGAACGGCGTCTTCTACGCCGCCACCCAGCTGTACGGCATCACCTTCAAGCCACGTACCGACATCCCGACCTACCACCCGGACATGAAGGTGTACGAAGTGTTCGACAAGGACGGCACCTCGCTGGCCCTGTTCTACACCGACTACTTCAAGCGTGACAGCAAGTCCGGTGGCGCGTGGATGGACGTGTTCGTCGAGCAGGATGGCCTGACCGGCGCCAAGCCGGTGGTCTACAACGTCTGCAACTTCACCAAGCCGGCCGAAGGCCAGCCGGCGCTGTTGAGCTTCGACGACGTCACCACCCTGTTCCACGAGTTCGGCCACGCCCTGCACGGCATGTTCTCGAACGTGAAGTACCCCTCGATCGCCGGTACGGCCACCTCGCGCGATTTCGTCGAGTTCCCGTCGCAGTTCAACGAGCACTGGGCGCTGGATCCGAAGGTGTTCGCCAACTACGCCAAGAACTACAAGACCGGCGAGCCGATGCCGCAGGAACTGGTCGACAAGATCCTCAAGGCGCGCAGCTTCAACCAGGGCTACGCCACCACCGAGTACCTGTCGGCTGCGCTGCTGGACCTGGCCTGGCACACGCAGAAGGCCGACGCGCCGCTGCAGGATGTGGGAGCCTTCGAAGCCAGCGCGCTGAAGAAGTTCAAGGTCGATCTGCCGCAGGTTCCGCCGCGCTACCGCACCACCTACTTCGACCACATCTGGGGCGGTGGCTACTCGGCCGGCTACTACGCCTACTTCTGGGCGGAAGTGCTCGACCATGACGCCTTCCAGTGGTTCACCGAGAACGGTGGCCTGACCGCGGCCAATGGCCAGGAATTCCGCGACAAGATCCTCTCGCGCGGCAACAGCGTGGAGCTGTCGACCCTGTACCGCGATTTCCGCGGCAAGGACCCGTCGGTGGAACCGCTGCTGAAGTTCCGCGGGCTGAAGTAAGAAAGCGAAAACGGCGGGGGCGACCCCGCCGTTTTTCTTTCTGTAGCGTCGAGCCATGCTCGACGTTCTTCTGTAGAGCCGAGCCCATGCTCGGCTGAGGTTTCCTGGAAAGGCAGCCGAGCATGGGCTCGGCTCTACAAACAGCGTTACGTCCCCACGTGCACCCGGTTCGCCTGTTCGGCAAGGCCCAGGTGATCCAGCGCGATATCCAGCGCCAGCACGTAGCTCTGCGCGCCATAGCCGGCGGCGATGCCCAGGCGCTGGCCGATGCCGGCCGGCAGACAGGGCTCAGCCACCGCGCCGTCGTCATGCACCTCTACGTAGGCGTTGTGCAGATAAGGCAGCAGGCGCTGCAGACGCAGGCTGCCGGCACACGCGCCGGGATCGAGCAATGTCACTTCGCCGCGGCTGTGATCGGCCACGCGCAGGGCATCCAGCAGTTCCTGTTCCGAACCGCAGGCACGGATGGCCACGCTGGTGCCGGCATCGATCGCACGGTGTACCAGCGACTTCAGTACCGGTGCCGGCAGCGGCAGTGCGGTACGGATCAATGTGCCGGCCGCTTCCGGGCCGCGGATGATGAAGATCGACATGGCTCAGCCCTCCTGCGCCAGGCGGCGGCCGACGATGGCCAGCGACAGCGGATAACCCGCCTGCTGGCTGCGCTGGTCGACCACCACCGCGGCCGGCCCATGCTGCAGGCGCAGGCGCGCGTCCAGGCCGGGTTCGCGGGCGCTCTGCAGCTCGATGTACTGCGCCGGCAGCCGCTCCAGGGCGGCCTGCAGCGCGCTGCCCTCGGCCTGCCATTGCGCCTCGTCGGCCACGCCCACGTCCAGCAGTACCCAGTCGGCCGAGCGCGCCTGCGGCTGGCACAGGCACTGGCGCACTTCGGACAGGCTGGCGCAGTCGCTGCACAGCACGCGGTGGCCGGACAACTGCGCCGGCAGCTGCGGACGCGGTGCCGATGAAGAGGCGTGGCGGATCACCAGGAGGGTCATACAACACCTTGCGGAAAGCGCCGTTCGGCGCGGTGGGCAGACGATGCGCGCAGTGCCCGTAAAGGTGCGATGCCGGGCGCCGGGCCCGGGCGTAAAACCTGCGTAACCCTGCATCGGCAGCGCCGGGCGCTCGCCGGGCATGGCCCGGCGCTACCGGGAACCTCTTGCACCCGGATGGGGTCTGAAGACCCTGCCACCCCATCGGAACCTGACATGGATGCTGTTGCCCGACCGCCGTTCCCGCAACGCGCTCTCGCCTGGTTGAAGAAGGAGGCGCTGCCGCTGCTGCTCATGCTGGGCCTGCTTGCCGCCGCCCGCGACACCCTCGCCAATCATTACGTGGTGCCCAGTGGCTCGATGCAGCCGACCCTGCAGCCCGGTGACCGGGTGGTGGTGGACATGCGTGCCTATGGCCTGCGCCTGCCGTTCACCAACACGTCCCTGCTGTCCACCGGCCAGCCGCAGCGCGGCGAGGTGGCGGTGTTCGATTCGCCTGCCGACGGCACCCGCCTGATCAAGCGGGTCGCCGCCGTGGCCGGCGACCACGTGCAACTGCACGAGGGCCACCTGAGCATCAACGGCCACCCGCTGCAGATGGCCGACCTGCAGGACGTGGAGGCCTTCGGCAGCCGCCGTGCGCGCCTGGACCTGGACATGGGCGGTGGTCCCGACATTGCGGACCTGGTGGTACCGGCCGGCAAGCTGCTGGTACTGGGGGATCATCGCGGCAACAGTTTCGATGGCCGCTTCTTCGGCTTCGTCGACGCCGACAAGGTCTACGGGCGCGCGGTGGCCGTCTACTACCGCCGCGGCGATGGCTTCCAGTGGCAGCACCTGTGAGCTGAATCGATACGTCAGGGATATCAATCCTGACTTTTCAGGTTATGGATCGACTGGGTAGACGGGCCTAGTCTGGGGCCCGTTCCCTCCACCCCGGCCGCCCCCAACGGCCCATCGATCCCATGACTGGCGAAACCGCCGCGGCCCCCGAACGTCGCTTCCCTCCTGCCGATTCCAGCCCCGAAACGCGCATCCAGCAGGGCACGCCAGCGTTCCGCCGCACGGCGGTCGCGCTGTTCCTGGCCGGCTTCTCCACCTTTGGCCTGCTGTACACGGTGCAGCCGTTGCTGCCCGAGTTCAGCCGCCACTTCGGCGTCTCCGCCGCCGGCAGCGCGATGTCGCTGTCACTGACCACCGGCACGCTGGCCGTGGCGATGCTGCTGGCCGGGCTGCTGTCCGACGCCGTGGGCCGCAGGCCGTTGATGATCGTCGCCCTGCTGGCCTCGGCCATCCTCTCGCTGAGTACCGCCCTGGTCGATGACTGGACCACGCTGCTGGTGCTGCGCACCCTGCTGGGCCTGGCCCTGAGTGGCGTGCCGGCGGTGGCGATGACCTATCTGGTCGAAGAAATGGACAGCCGCGCACTGGGCCTGGCGATGGGCCTGTACATCGGCGGCAACGCGATCGGTGGCATGAGCGGGCGCCTGCTCGCCGGCATCATCGCCGATCATTGGGGGTGGCGCTGGGGCATCGGCGTGGTCTCGATCATCGCCGTGGCCAGCACCGTGCTGCTGTGGCTGCAGCTGCCGCCATCGCGGCATTTCCAGGCCCGTCGCGGCGGCCTGCGCCAGCTGCCGTCGCGCTGGCGCACGTTGTTCGCCGATCCCGGCCTGCCGTGGCTGTTCGCCACCTCCTTCGTGTTGATGGGTGTGTTCGTCACCCTCTACAACTACCTCGGCTATCACCTGCTGGCGCCGCCGTACCACCTCAGCCAGACCGTGGTCGGGCTGATCTTCAGCGTCTACCTGGTCGGTACGTTCAGCTCGGCCTGGATGGGCCAACAGGCCACGCGGTACGGCCGTGGGCGCGTCCTGTCGATCTCCTTCGTGCTTATCGGTGCCGGCATCGCGCTGCTGGCGATGCCGTGGCTGACCACGATGGCGCTGGGCATCGCGCTGGTGACCTTCGGCTTCTTCGGCGGTCATTCGGTCGCCAGCAGCTGGGTCGGCAGCCGGGCGGGCATGATGCGCGCGGAAGCCTCGGCACTGTATCTGTTCGCCTACTACCTGGGGTCGAGCGTGCTGGGCGGTGTGGGCGGGCTTGCCTACGCCGCCTGGGACTGGCTGGGGGTGTGCGCGTTCGCGGCCGTGCTGACCCTGCTTGGCGGTGGCATCGTCTGGGCGTTGCAGCAGCGCGCCCCGCAGCCGGTGACGGCCTGATGCTCGCCGGGCATGGCCCGGCGCTACCGTTCTCGACCCTGACCGGGTAGCGCCGGGCCATGCCCGGCGAGCGCGCAGCGCGGCGCTTCACTCTTCGGCGAATGCGCCGCGCAGCAGGCCGGCGAAGTTGCGGATCAGCGGCGTCACTCCCTCACGGCGCCATGCCAGCTGCACCTCCGAGTGCGCGCCGGCATCGGCCAGCGCGACAAAGCGCGCGCCTTCCACCCGGATGTGGTCGCACGAGGACGGCAGGATCGCCGCACCCAGGCCAGCCGCCGCCAGGCTGATCAGCGTGGACGCCTCACCGGCTTCCTGCACGATGCGTGGAGTGAATCCGGCAGCCGCGCACAGCGCGATCATGTGGTCATGGATGCCGGCGCCGGCACTGCGTCGAAAGGCCACGAACGGTTCCTGCGCGAACGCACGCAGCGACAGCGTTCCCTGTTCCGGGAGCCGGCGCAGGGCAGGGTGGTCGGCATGCACGATCAACGCCAGCGGATCGACGAACAGGCTGTGCGCAACCAGTTCCGGCGGCAGCGCGCGCTTGCGGATGATGCCCACGTCCAGTGAACCGTCGAGCAGGGCGTCGATCTGCTGCAGCGTGTTCATCTCGCTCAGCTGCAGCCGCACCTGCGGATACTGCTGGCGGTAGCGCAGGATCGAGCGCGGAATCTGCGGCGACAGCGGTGTGGCCCGGGTCAGTCCGATATGCAGCTCACCCTGTTCGCCGCGCTGTGCGCGCTGCACCTCGTCCACTGCCGTCTCCACCTGCTGCACGATGGCCCGCGCGCGTTCCTGCAGCAGTTCACCGGCAGGCGTCAGCTGCACGCGGCGATGGCTGCGCACGAACAGGCGCGCCCCGATCAGGTCCTCCAGCTGGCGGATCTGCTGGCTGAGCGGCGGCTGCGACATGCCCAGCCGCTCGGCCGCCTGGCCGAAGTGCAGGGTCTCGGCAACGGCGAGGAAATAGCGCAGGTGGCGCAGTTCGATGGACATGCGCCCAGTCTATTCATCGCCAGCCGGAAATGAATCAGAGGTTGGATCTGACCCCGTGCCGACCAACGGTCGGCATCCGCCAACAGCAGCTGGCACTAAACAGCAGAGGGAAACTGTCGAAGGCGGGGTGGGTCCGGTTGCGGGGGTGTGAGCGGCATGGATGCCGCGACCAAGCCCCCATGGACGGGTTTACGGCGTCCCCCGCAACCGGACCCACCCCGCCGTCCCACACATAGCCAGCTGTTGCCCTTGCTTCGGCTTGAGGCTTCGGCAGGTGCAGGGCGGCAGCCCTGCAAACCAGAACCCCCTCACCGCTCGGAATGCCCGCTCTGGTCGTAGTCGCGCGGACTGAACAGTTCCGGCTGGATCAGCTCGATGAACGCCCGTGCCTGCGCCGACAGCGCCTTGCCGCGGCGCACGATCACGCCATAGCTGCGCTCCGGGAACCAGCGCTTCATCGACCGCGCCGCCAGCCGCTCGTGGTCGGCCTCGTTCAGGCACAGCGCCGGCACGATGGAAATACCCATGCCCATCGCCACGTACTGCTTGATCACTTCCCAGCCGCCCACCTCGAGGGCGACGGTGTACGCGATGCGATGGCGCTGGAACACCTGGTCGACCAGACGGTAGGTGATCTGCCGCTTCGGCGGCAGCACCAGCGGATAGCGGGCGATGTCGGCCAGCTCCAGCTCCGCGCCCCGGGCCAGCGGATGGTCATGCGGCGCGATCAGCACCTGCTCGAAACGATAGGCCGGGGCGTAGCTGAGGTCGGCGGGCACGTCGGTCATCGAGCCGATGGCCAGGTCAGCGGCGTCCTCGCGCAGCAGGTCGGTGCCGTCCGCGCTGATCGCGTTGTGCAGGGTCAGGCGCACGTCCGGGTGATGCATGCGGAAGCGCTCGACGATCTTCGGCAGCAGGTACAGGATGGTCGAACTGTTGGCCGCGATGTTCAGTTCGCCCGCATCCAGCCCGCGCACCTTGTCGCGGAAGCGCGCCTCCAGCCCGTCCAGGCTCTCCACCAGCGGTTGCGCCATTTCGTACAGCAGCTGGCCCTCGCGGCTGGGCACCAGGCGGCGGCCGCTGCGCTCGAACAGCGGTACGCCCAGCTCCCGCTCCAGCGCCTGCAACTGCAGGCTGATGGCCGGCTGGCTGACGAAAAGCGCCTCAGCCGCCCGTGAGACTGAACCCAGGCGCACGGTCTGGCAGAACGCACGCAAGGGTTTCAGACGGTCGGATTTGTAGGAAAAACGAGGACTTGGCGAGCTGCGCGTGGTCATGGCGTAACGAGTATTAGCACAATTTATGTAAAGCATTGCAAAAACTGTTTTGCCAAATACTGAGCGCCAGCGGCACGGTGGAGACGTTCCCCACTGCTGGAGTCGTCCCATGTCCGCCGTCGCTTCTGCTGTTCCCTCCCCCGCCGCCAAGGCCACGCCCGGCATCGCCCTGGCGACCCGGGTGGCCGGCCAGGACACCCTGCTGCCGGCGCCGCTGCTGGCCCTGCTGGTGTCGCTGCACCGGGCGGTGGAGCCGGGCCGGCAGGCGCGGCTGCAGGCCCGCCGTGAGCGCCAGGCGTTCTTCGACCGCGGCGGCCTGCCGGATTTCCGTGAGGACACCGCCGCGATCCGCAGCGGCGACTGGACCGTCGCACCCCTGCCGGCCGCGCTGCAGGACCGCCGCGTCGAGATCACCGGCCCCACCGATCCGAAAATGGTCATCAACGCGCTGAACTCCGGCGCCAAAGTGTTCATGGCTGACTTCGAGGATTCGACCTCGCCGACCTGGCGCAACCTGCTGGCCGGGCAGCAGTCGCTGGCCGCTGCGGTGCGTGGTGACCTGGAGTTCACCGCGGCCAACGGCAAGCACTACACCCTGCGCCCGTACGACGAGCAGGCCGTGCTGATCGTGCGCCCGCGTGGCTGGCACCTGGACGAGAAGCACGTCCGCATCGATGGCCAGTTCCTGGCCGGTGGCCTGTTCGACGCGGCGGTGTTCGCCTTCCACAACGCCCGCACGCTGCAGCGCAAGGATCGTGGCCCGTACTTCTACCTGCCCAAGCTGCAGAGCATGGAAGAGGCGGCCCTGTGGGAGACCGCGCTGTCGCACATCGAAGGCATGCTGGGCCTGCCGCACGGGCAGATCAAGGTGACCGTGCTGATCGAAACGCTGCCGGCGGTGTTCGAGATGGACGAGATCCTGCACGCGCTGCGCGACCGCATCGTCGGCCTGAACTGCGGGCGCTGGGACTACATCTTCTCCTACCTGAAGACCTTCCGCCGCCACGCCGACCGCGTGCTGCCCGAGCGCGGCCAGGTCACCATGACCCAGCCGTTCCTGAAGGCGTATTCGGAACTGCTGATCCAGACGTGCCACCGCCGGGGGGCACATGCGATGGGCGGCATGGCGGCGCAGATTCCGATCAACAACGACGCCGCTGCCAACGAGCAGGCGATGGCGCGTGTGCGTGCCGACAAGCTGCGCGAGGTGAGTGCAGGCCATGACGGCACCTGGGTCGCGCATCCGGCGCTGATTCCGGTGGCGATGGCGATCTTCGACGAGCACATGCCTGCGCCCAACCAGCACCACGTCCTGCGTCAGGACGTGCGCGTGGGCCGCGACGAACTGATCGCGCGTCCGCCGGGCACCATCACCCGCGCCGGCTTCGAGGGCAATGTCGAAGTCTGCGTGCGCTACCTGGCCGCGTGGCTGGACGGCAACGGTTGCGTTCCCATCCATCACCTGATGGAAGACGCGGCCACCGCCGAGATCAGCCGCAGCCAGTTGTGGCAGTGGTTGCATACCCCGGGCCAGCAGCTGGACGACGGCACTGCCATCGACCTGGCACTGCTCGACACCACCCTGGAGCAGCTGCCCGCACGCCTGGGTGATACCACGGCGCTGCCCGGCGGCGCGCGCATCGGCGAAGCCATCGCCCTGCTTGGCGAACTGAGCCGCAACGATGAACTGACCGACTTCCTGACCCTGCCGGCCTACGCGCGCATCGACTGATCCCCGCGCCCGTTTCCACGCCGCTTCCCTTCCCGCTGCACGCACCACTGAACTGGAGATAGACATGAGCACCCTGCCCACTGCCGAACAGATCCAGCACGACTGGGATACCAACCCGCGCTGGGAAGGCATCCAGCGCAACTACAGCGCCGCTGACGTGGTGCGCCTGCGCGGCACCGTCCATATCGAGCATTCGCTGGCCCGGCTGGGCGCGGAGAAGCTGTGGAAGTCGCTGCACGAGCGCGAGTTCGTCAACGCGCTGGGCGCACTGACCGGCAACCAGGCCATGCAGCAGGTCAAGGCCGGCCTGAAGGCGATCTACCTGTCCGGCTGGCAGGTGGCGGCCGATGCCAACCTGGCCGGGCAGATGTATCCGGACCAGTCGCTGTATCCGGCCGATTCTGTGCCGGCGGTGGTCAAGCGCATCAACAACACGCTGCTGCGCGCCGACCAGCTGCATCACGCTGAAGGCAAGGACGACATCGATTTCCTGCAGCCGATCGTGGCCGATGCCGAGGCCGGTTTCGGTGGCGTGCTCAATGCCTTTGAACTGATGAAGGCGATGATCGAAGCCGGCGCCGCGGGTGTGCATTTCGAGGACCAGCTGGCATCGGTGAAGAAGTGCGGCCACATGGGCGGCAAGGTGCTGGTGCCGACCCGCGAGGCCATCGAGAAGCTCAACGCGGCGCGGCTGGCGGCCGATGTGCTGGGTGTGCCGACCCTGCTGGTGGCGCGCACCGACGCTGAAGCGGCCGACCTGTTGACCAGTGACATCGACGGCAACGATAAGCCGTTCACCACCGGCGAGCGCACCGTCGAAGGCTTCTACAAAACCCGCAACGGCCTGGAACAGGCCATCAGCCGCGGCCTGGCCTATGCACCGTATGCCGATCTGGTGTGGTGCGAGACCGGCAAGCCGGACCTGGAGTTCGCGCGCAGGTTCGCCGAAGCCATCCATGCGAAGTTCCCCGGCAAGCTGCTGGCCTACAACTGCTCGCCGAGCTTCAACTGGAAGAAGAACCTGGACGACGCCACCATCGCCAAGTTCCAGAAGGAGCTGGGCAGCTATGGCTACAAGTTCCAGTTCATCACCCTGGCCGGTTTCCATGCACTGAACTACGGCATGTTCAACCTGGCCCACGGTTATGCGCGCCGGCAGATGAGCGCCTTCGTCGAGCTGCAGGAGGCGGAGTTCGAAGCAGCCGAACGCGGCTTCACCGCAGTCAAGCACCAGCGCGAGGTCGGCACCGGCTACTTCGACGCGGTCACCCAGGCGATCCAGCAGGGACAGTCCTCCACCACCGCGCTGACCGGTTCGACCGAAGAAGAGCAGTTCCACAGCGAACGCGCGGCCTGATCCAACGGTGGCCGTGCGATCGGCTGCCGACACCGCTCAGGGTGGCCAGGGAAGGGCCAGACAACGCCGGCCGGTCGGGGGACCTGCCGGCGTTGTTGTATCCCCTCGCCGCGGTCCCGCATGGCACCCGCGTCAATCGGGCGCACGCCTCGTCACGCAACTTGGCCCAAACCCTGTGAAGACGGGCATCAGCTTGATCCGGCAGGAATTTTTACGGACAGTCGTGCTCCCAAGGTGCACCCCCCGGTCTCCACGCACCTACCGGCTGTCGATTCGTAAAAATGAGATAGGGCGCACACTTTAAAGCGGTGCTATGCTCCGCGGCTCACCAGGGGACGCTGGCGGCGGGTGCAGGGAATGACCGGCAGGGGTGCGGCCGAGAACACTGATGCAACGACCGGTATCGCCCATGTGGCGATGGCCGAGATCGTGCATGCGCTGCTGTCCGATGCCGAAGTCGCATTGTTCGCCAGATTCGGCCGGCCGCTCCGGCTCGAAGCCGGGCAGTGGCTGTTCCAGCGCGGCCATCGTGGCGAGCGCATGTACGTGATCCTGGAAGGCCGGATCGAACTGGATTTCGGCGAGGATCTGGTGATCAAGGTCCTCGGCCACCAGGAGTTCTTCGGCGAGCTGGGCCTGCTGGTCGGCGATCACCTGCGCAGTGCCGGTGCACGTGCGCTGGTCGATTGCCAGGTGCTGGAACTGGGGCCGGCCGATTTCCAGCGCCTGGTCGATGCCGATCCAGGGCTGGTGGCCTACTTCCTGCGCCGTACGATCATGCGCGTGCTGACCAACGAGCAGGCCCTGATCAGCCAGCTTCGGCGCCGCAACCACGATCTGGAAACGGCGCTCGACAATCTGTACATCACCACCCACCAGCTCACGCACACCCGCGAGCTGGTGCGTACCGACGAGCTGACCGGGCTGCACAACCGCCGCGGGCTGACCCTGTACCTGCAGGAGTGCCGGGCCGATGGGCGGGGCGCACCGCAGGGCCTGCTGCTGATCGACTGTGATCGCTTCAAGCAGATCAACGACCGGCACGGCCACCAGGCCGGCGACCGGGTGCTGCAGAGCATGGGCAACATCCTGCGCTCGATGGCCGGCGAGCACGACCTGGCCTGCCGCCTGGGCGGCGATGAGTTCTGCCTCATCCTGCGGCGCGGCACCCACGAAATCGTGCAGCATGCCGCCGAGTTCATCCTCAGCGCGGTGCATGGCCTGCTCGAACGCAGCCATGGCACGCCCCATGTGAGCCTGGTGAGCATCGGCGCCAGCTTGCTGGCGCCGGATGCGGACTGGAGCGAGTGGTATGCGCGCGCGGACCGCGCGCTGTACCAGGCCAAGCGCGATGGCGGCAACTGCCTGCGCTGGGTGGACGTGCCGGACGGGCACTAGAGCGGAGACACCGGTGATGAAGGGCGACAAAGGAACGTCGGCGCCACACAACCAGCAGCTGCGCGCGCTGCTGTTCACCGACCTGTGCGATTCGCTGCAGCTGGTTGAACGGATCGGCGATGTGGCGGCGGCCGAGCTGTTCCAGCAGCATGACCGTCTGGTGCTGGGTCTGCAGCAGCGCTGGAACGGGCAGCTGATCGACCGTTCCGACGGCCTGTTCGTACTGTTCGAGCGCACCATCGATGGCGTCGGTTTTGCCCTGGCCTACCAGACTGCGGTGGAGGCGCTGGGGCGTGAGCGCGGCATCGTGCTGCGCGCGCGTGCGGGCCTGCATGTCGGCGACGTGCTGTTGTGGAACAACAGTGCCGAAGCAATGGCCCATGGCGCTAAGCCGGTGGAGGTGGAGGGCCTGGCCAAGCCGATGGCGGCGCGGCTGATGCAGCTGGCCTGGCCGGGCCAGGTGCTGCTGTCGTCCACCGCCGAGCACATGGCACGGCGCGCTACCTCCACGCTGCCCTGGGCCAGCGAGGCGCTGCGCTGGAAGCACCATGGGCGCTGGCGCTTCAAGGGCATCACCGAGCGCCAGGATGTGTTCGAGATCGGCCTGCGTGGCAGTGCGCCGCTGCGTCGACCGCGCTCGGGCGAGAAGGCATGGCGCGATCTACCCTTGTGGCGGCGTCCCGCGGCCGTGGTCACCGAGGCCGCGCTGGCGGTGACGCTGGGCGTGCTGCTGTGGATGCTGCTGCGCCCGGCGCCGGCCATCGCCTTCGCCGAACGGGACTGGGTGATCCTGGCTGCGGTGCAGAACACCACCGCCTATCCGCAGCTGGACAGCAGCCTGGAGCAGGCGCTGTACATCAGCCTGGGTCAGTCACGTTTCGTCAACATCCTCAGCGAGTTGAAGGTGCGCGATACCCTGCAGCTGATGCAGCGCTCGCCACAGGCACGGCTCGACCGAGGCCTGGCCATCGAGGTGGCCCTGCGCGACGGCGCGCGCGCGGTGCTGGTACCGAGCGTGCTCGAGCTCAACGGCAAGGTGCGGGTCAGTGTCGAAGTGGTCGATCCGCACAGCGGGCAGACCGTGTATACGCGCTACGCCGATGGTCGAGGCTTGGAATCGATCCTGACCTCCACCGACCACGTGGTGGCGGCGCTGCGCGCCGACCTGGGCGAAGCGTTGCGTGATGTCGGTCGCGATCAGCGACCGCTGCCCACCGTGGCGACGGCCAATCTCGATGCCCTGCATGCCTACGCCAAGGGCGTCGATGCCACGGCGGCCGCCCGCTACGACGACGCACTGATGTTCTACGAGCAGGCCACCCGGCTCGATCCCGCATTCGCCTTTGCCTATGTGGGGCAGATGACCATCCAGCACGCCAAGGGCAACTTGGAGCAGGCCGCCGTGCTGTACCGAAAGGCGGTCAGCCAGCGTGCCCACCTGACCGCACGCGACCAGCTGTACCTGGACGCGTGGGCAGCGGATTTCGCAGGTGCACCGCCCATGCGCATCGCCGACAAGTGGCGCCTGCTGACCGAGCTGTACCCGGACGACCCGGCCGGTTGGATGAACTACGCCAAGATCCTGTACACCCAGGGCGACTATGACGGCGCCCTGGCCGCAACACAGCCGCTGCTGGCCCGCCAGCATTCTCGGCGTGCACTGGTGCTGGTGTTCGTGGCGCGGGTGCAGCTGGCCCGTGGCGAAGTCGCCGCAGCCGAAGCGGCGCTGCGTGGCGCACGCCTTCATCCGGGCTGGAATGGCGATGGCATGGAGCCGGTGATCGCCGCGCTGGCTGGTGATTTCGAGGCCGCCAATGCCGGCTTTGCGGCGATGCCCGTATCGGGGCCGGGGACGCGCATGCTGCGCGCGGCGGTGCTGGCCATGCAGGAGCGCGCGCACGAGGCAGCCACCGACATGCGGCAGGTGGCTGCCCAGTGCACGACGGTCGGTGGGCTGTGCGACATCTACGCGCTGCAGGCACTGGCCTGGCGCGAACAGGAAGGCGACCACGTGACGGCGCAGGAATACCTGCGTGTGCTGGACCGGGCGCTGGCCGCGGTCGACCGCCGCCATCCTGCGCCAGCGCGCCGCAATGCATTCATCGCCCTGGCGGCGGCCTATCATGCCGCGCGCGCAGGCCACGCATCGGTGGTGATGCAGCGCAGGGACCCGCTGCAGGCTCTGCCCGAGCGCGACGCGGATCCGCGTCTGCGCGAGCTCTGGAACCTGCTGCGTGCCCGCATGGCCTTCGACCAGGGTGATCTGGATCAGGCGCAGGACCTGCTGGCGCAGCAGCCCTCGGCGAACCTGTTCCAGTGGCGGGTGCTGCAGCTGGATCTGGTGACCGCGCGCGGCGACCAGGCCGCGGTCGCACGGCAGGCGGCGTGGCTGCAGCGCCATGCCGGCCTGGCATTTGCTGAAGACACCGGTGACTACGCTCTGTTGCCGCTGAACGCGATGGATGTGCAGCGGCTGGCGGCAGGCCGCGCCGCCGCAGTGATGCCTGACAAGGGCACGGTGGCCGCGCCCTGAGGCCGGTCTATCGATCCAGGCCGGGCAGGCCATCCTCGAACAGGAACGGCACGGTGAACGAGGCACGCGCGTCCAGCAGCTCGCGCAGGCGCGGAGCGGCCTTGGCGAACTCGGCCTTGCTGCCCAGCGTGGCCAGCGGCGTATGGCAGGCGCGCACGCAGTCTTCATCGGCGCCCAGATCAAGCAGTGCCTGGCCCGGATCCGCGGCGAAAGCCTTGCGGAAGTCATCGTCGCTGGACAGGCGTTCCAGCAGCTGCTGGACGACGTGGGTGGGAAGTGGTGAAGAAGACATGGCGTGCAACCGACGGGCTGGGAAAATGGAAGTATCGGCAGCGATCGTGCGAAGTTGATGGCAGGCACGTGCATCGCGCTATGATCGGCGCCCCCGCAGGCCTTTCGATTGCACGCCGATGAGATTCCGCCGTTGCCGGACACTGTTCGTCGAGCCGGTCGAACGCCCGGCCTTTGCATTGGCCGACCTGATGGCCGGCGGCACCGGGGTGACCTTCGAACAGCGGCTGCAGGTGCGTACCGCCCACCTGCCTTCGGCATGCGAGATCGATGCCGACAGCTGCGCCTGGCTGTTGGCCTGCAGCGCTGAGCACTGGCAGCCGATGCCGGAGGATGCGGCATGCCGCCGTCGTGTACTGGCGCTGCTGCAGCAGGGACTGCTGGTGAGCGACGATCCGGCCCATGCCGAGGCCTGTGCGGCGGAGCAGCGCGTGCGCGAGAGCCACTGGTGGCCGCTGTCGGCGCTGCACTACCAGCAATCCTGCTGGGATGGCGTGGACAGCAGCGCGGACATGCAGCGTCAGCAGCTGGTGACCGCGCGCGACCTGGTCCGCAGCTTCGGCAATCCGCCGCCGGAGGCGCCGCCACGCCAGCACGGCGCGCTTGCGCTGCCCCGCTGCGATGATGATCCAATGCAGGAACTGCTGCAGGCGCGTGCCACCTGCCGGAACTTCGACGCGACCCGCCCGCTGCCGCTGCCGTTGCTGGCACGGCTGCTGCAGCAGGTGCTGATGGCGCAGGCACAGGTGGAAACCGATCCGGACGTGCGGTTCCTGAAGAAGAACGTGCCCTCGGCCGGCAGCCTGCATCCGCTGGAAGCCTATCTGATGGTGCGCGACGTGCAGGGCCTGGCGCCGGGGCTCTACCATTACCACGCAGTCGCGCATGAACTGGCCCCGCTGCCGGTGCAGCCCGACGATCCCGCAGGGTTCCGCCTGCGTCTGCTGGCAGGCCAGCACTGGTTCGCCGATGCCCACGTGCTGCTGGTACTGGTGTGCCGCTTCGAGCGCACCTTCTGGAAGTACCGCAACCACGCCAAGGCATACCGTGCGGTCATGCTCGACGCCGGGCACATCTCGCAGGCGTTCTACAGCGCGGCCACCGCACAGGGCCTGGGCGCGTTCGTCACGGCGGCCATCAACGAGGCCGAGGCCGCGCGCGCGCTTGCCCTGCAGCCGATGGCGGAAGGCGCGCTGGCGGTATGCGGCTTCGGCTGGCGTGCGGCAACGATGCAGACCTCGGAGATGGACCCGGCGGGCCGTGTCTGGCCCGCCAGGATCACGCCGTAGCGTGGCTCAGGCCGCTTCGAAGTCGACCAGCACCGCGCCGTCGCCGACCTGGTCGCCGGCCTTCGCCCGGTAACCCTTCACTGTGCCGTCGGCCGGTGCCTGCAGGGTGTGCTCCATCTTCATCGCCTCGAGTACCACCAGCGGCGTGCCGCGCTTGACCTGGGCACCGGCCTCGACCAGCGTGGCCACGATCCTGCCGGGCATCGGCGCCAGCAGGCTGCCTGCATCGGCCACCGCATGCTCCGACTCGCCGACCGGGTCGTGCAGGGTGAAGCGGTGCTGACCATCGGCGCCGAACAGATACAGCTGGTCGCCCTCGCGCAGCAGCTGCAGTGACCAGCGACAGCCGTCCAGCTGCACCGTCAGGTGCTCGCCGTCGAGGCGGCCGAGCACCGTCCGGGGAGCCGCATCATCACATTGCACCCGCCAGCCATCGGCCTGTGCCCACACCTTCAGCACGTGCCGGCGCTCTCCCTGCTGCAGCGGCAGCACGCGGGGCGCCGGCGCACCCAGGCGCCAGCCATCCTGTGCCCGCCAGGGCGAATGGGGATCGCGCGGGTCGCTGCCGGCGCCGGCCGTGCTGGCAACCGCGGCGACCGCGGCCAGCTGCCACAGTGCATCGTCGCTGTCACCGATGGCGCTCAAGGCGGCCTGCTCGCGTTCGATCAGTGCGGTATCCAGCCGGGCGTGCGCGAATGAATCGGTGTGGACCAGCCGGCGCAGGAAACCGGCATTGGTGGTCACGCCCACCACCTGGCAGTCAGCCAGCGCCTGGCTCATGCGGCGCAATGCGCTGTCGCGGTCCACATCCCAGACGATCAGCTTGGCGATCATCGGGTCGTAATACGGCGTGATGGCGTCGCCTTCCTCCACGCCGGTATCCACGCGCACGTTGGCCGAGGCCGCCGGCAGGCGCAGGCGGCGCAGGGTACCGGTGGACGGCAGGAAGCCGCGGTCGGCATCTTCGGCGTACAGCCGTGCTTCGATCGCGTGGCCTTGGATGGCCAGCTGGTCCTGGCGCAGCGGCAGTGGCTGGCCACAGGCCACGCGGAGCTGCCATTCCACCAGGTCGGTACCGGTGATGAACTCGGTGACCGGGTGCTCGACCTGCAGCCGGGTGTTCATTTCCATGAAGTAGAAATCACCGTCCGGGCCGGCGATGAACTCCACCGTGCCCGCGCCGACGTAGCCCACCGCGCGTGCAGCGTCGACCGCCGCCTGGCCCATCGCCGCGCGGCGCTCGGCACTCATGCCCGGTGCCGGGGCTTCTTCCAGCACTTTCTGGTGCCGGCGTTGCACCGAGCAGTCACGCTCGAACAGGTAGACCGCATCACCGTGGCTGTCGCCGAACACCTGGATCTCGATATGGCGCGGTCGCTCGACATACTTCTCGACCAGCACGTGCTCGTTGCCGAACGCCGAGGCGGCCTCGCGCTGGCAGCTGGCCAGCGCATCGATGAAGTCCTCGCTGCGTTCGACCTTGCGCATGCCCTTGCCGCCACCGCCGGCGCTGGCCTTGATCAGCACCGGATAGCCGATCGTATCGGCCTGCGCGCGCAGGAAGCCCGGCGCCTGCTGGTCACCGTGATAACCCGGCGTCAGCGGCACGCCGGCTTTGGCCATCAAGGCCTTGGCCGCGCTCTTGTCACCCATCGCGCGGATCGCGCTGGCCGGCGGCCCGATGAAGGTGATGCCGGCGGCGGCACAGGCATCGGCGAAGTCGGCGTTCTCGGACAGGAAGCCGTATCCGGGATGGATCGCCTGCGCGCCGCTCCGGCGTGCGGCGTCGAGCAGGGCCTCGCCGCGCAGATAGCTCTCGCGTGCGGCGGCCGGTCCGATGTGGATGGCCTCGTCGGCCAGGCGCACGTGGCGGGCATTGCGGTCCGCATCGGAATACACCGCCACGGTGGCGATGCCGAGGCGGCGGCAGGTGGCGATGACGCGGCAGGCGATTTCGCCACGGTTGGCGATCAGGACTTTGGTGAACATGGCGACAGGCTCGGTCATGGCGCGGGTTACATGCGGAACACGCCGAAGCGCGTCTGCTGCGGGGCGGCGTTGAGGCTGGCCGACAGCGCCAGGGCCAATACCCGGCGGGTATCGGCCGGATCGATCACGCCGTCGTCCCACAGGCGCGCGCTGGCGTAGTACGGGTGGCCCTGCTGCTCGAACTGCTCGCGGATCGGCGCCTTGAACGCGTCCTCTTCCGCAGCGGGCCATTGCCCGCCCTTGGCTTCGATGCCATCGCGACGTACCGTGGCCAGCACGCTGGCGGCCTGTTCGCCACCCATCACGCCGATGCGTGCGTTGGGCCACATCCACAGGAAGTTCGGCGAATAGGCCCGCCCACACATGCCGTAGTTGCCGGCGCCAAACGAGCCGCCGATCACCACGGTGAACTTGGGCACCTTCGCGCAGGCGACCGCCATCACCAGCTTGGCACCGTCCTTGGCGATACCGCCCTGTTCGTACTTGCGCCCGACCATGAAGCCGGTGATGTTCTGCAGGAACAGCAGCGGGATGCCGCGCTGGGTGCACAGCTCGATGAAGTGCGCGCCCTTCAGGGCGGACTCGGAGAACAGGATGCCGTTGTTGGCGATGATGCCGATCGGGTAGCCGTTCAGATGGGCGAAGCCGGTGACCAGGGTGGCGCCATAGCGCGGCTTGAACTCATCGAAGCGCGAGCCATCGACCAGGCGTGCGATCACCTCGCGCACGTCGTAGGGCTTGCGCGTGTCGGCCGGGATCACGCCGTACAGTTCGTGCGCCGGCAGCAACGGTTCCTCCGGCGGCTGCATCGCCATCGCCGGTTCCGGCTTGCGCCAGTTCAGCTGGGCGATGATTGCGCGGACCCGTGCCAGCGCCTGCAGGTCGTTGTCGGCCATGTGGTCGGCCACGCCGGAAATGCGCGTGTGCACGTCGGCGCCGCCCAGTTCCTCGGCCGTCACCACTTCGCCGGTGGCCGCCTTCACCAGCGGCGGGCCGCCGAGGAAGATGGTGCCCTGCTCGCGCACGATCACCGTTTCATCGCTCATCGCCGGCACGTAGGCCCCGCCGGCGGTGCAGCTGCCCATGACGCAGGCGATCTGCGGGATGCCCTGCGCGGACAGGTTGGCCTGGTTGTAGAAGATGCGGCCGAAATGGTCGCGGTCGGGGAACACCTCGTCCTGCAGCGGCAGGAAGGCGCCACCGGAGTCGACCAGATAGATGCACGGCAGGTGGTTCTGCTCGGCGATCTCCTGTGCACGCAGGTGCTTCTTCACCGTCATCGGGTAATAGGTGCCGCCCTTGACCGTGGCATCGTTGGCCACGATCACGCACTCCACGCCGCTGACCCGGCCGATGCCGGCGACCACGCCGGCTGCCGGCACAGCGTCGTCATACATGCCATGAGCAGCCAGCGGCGCGATTTCCAGGAAGGCACTGCCGGCATCGAGCAGGGCGTCGATGCGGTCGCGTACCAGCAGCTTGCCGCGCGCGGTGTGCTTGGCGCGTGCCGCCTCGCTGCCGCCCAGGGCAGTGCGGGCGAGGGTGGCGTGCAGATCGTCGACCACGGCCTGCATCGCCGCGCGGTTGCTTTCAAACGTGTCGCTGCCCGGTTGCAGCTGGCTGTTCAGGACGGTCATGGGGTGGCCTTACAGAGTGCGCTGGAACAATTCACGGCCGATCAGCATGCGGCGGATCTCCGACGTGCCCGCACCGATCTCGTACAGCTTGGCGTCGCGCCACAGGCGGCCGGTCGGGTACTCGTTGATGTAGCCGTTGCCACCGAGGATCTGGATCGCCTGCCCGGTCAGCCAGGTGGCCTTCTCGGCGGCGTACAGGATCGCACCGGCCGCGTCCTGGCGGGTGGTACGGCCCTGGTCGCAGGCGCGTGCCACGGCGTACACGTAGGCGCGGCAGGCGCCCAGGCCCACGTACATGTCGGCGATCTTGGCCTGGATCAGCTGGAAGCTGCCGATCGCTTCGCCGAACTGGTGGCGTTCGTGCACGTACGGCATCACCACGTCCATGGCCGCAGCCATCAGCCCCAGCGGGCCGCCGGACAGCACCACGCGCTCGTAGTCCAGGCCGGACATCAGCACGCGCACGCCACCGCCGACGCTGCCGAGCACGTTCTCTTCGGGAATCTCGCAGTCCTGGAACACCAGCTCGCAGGTCGGCGAGGAGCGCATGCCCAGCTTGTCCAGCTTCTGCGCGGAGGAGAAACCCGGCATGCCCTTTTCAACCAGGAAGGCGGTGATGCCCCTGGCGCCGGCGTCCATGTCGGTTTTGGCATAGACCACCAGCACATCGGCGTCCGGGCCGTTGGTGATCCACATCTTGTTGCCGTTGAGGACATAGCGATCGCCGCGCTTGTCGGCGCGCAGCTTCATCGATACCACGTCCGAACCGGCGCCGGGTTCGCTCATCGCCAGTGCGCCCACCTTGGCGCCGCTGCACAGGTCGGGCAGGAAGCGCTGTTTCTGCGCCTCGCTGCCGTTCTTGCGCAGCTGGTTCACGCACAGGTTGGAGTGCGCGCCGTAGGACAGGCCGATGCCGCCGGAGGCGCGCGAGACTTCTTCCATCGCCACCACGTGGGCCAGGTAGCCCATGCCGGTACCGCCGTATTCTTCCTCGACGGTAAGGCCGAGCAGGCCCTGTTCGCCCAGTTTCGGCCACAGTGCCTGCGGGAACCGGTTGGTCGCATCGGCCTCGGCCGCCAGCGGCGCGATCTCGGCGGCGGCAAAATGGGCCACGCTCTGGCGCAGCAGGTCGATCTCTTCACCGAGATCGAAGTTCAGGGATGGCACGTGCATTACAGCGGCTCCACGGCGGCAAAGTGGGGGATGGACGCACCCAGGGCTTGCCGGCGATGGTTTCCAGGACCGCGCCGGCACGGGCAAGGCCCCAGCGTAACGGGGTTCGGGAAAGAAGTGAACACAAATTCAAAAATTGAAAACAGAATCAAAACATGGCCTACAAACGCTCTGCACTGATGGAAGAACGCCTGGCCGGGGCCCGCGAGCGGATCCTGCTGGCAACCCGTGAACGGGTCGCCACCGGCGGCTGGCGAAACGCCCCGGTGACCGCCGTGGCAACCCAGGCGGGGGTCTCCACCGGCCTGATCTACCGTCATTTCCCCTCCAAGGCCGACCTGTTCGTGGAGGTGCTCAACGCGGCGGTGGCCCATGAAGTGGCGATCATGGAACGCATCGCCAGCGGCCCGGAGGCCGCCAGCGAGCGCCTGCGGCTGGCCATCGCCGCCTTCGTGCGTCGCGCTCTGGCGGGTCCGGGGCTGGCCCACGCCTTCATCGTCGAACCGGTCGATCCGGACGTGGAAGCCGAGCGCATGCGCGGCCGCCGTGCCTTCGGTGATGTGTTCCTGCGCCTGGTGGAGGAAGGCGTGGCCGCCGGCGAACTGCCTGCGCAGGATGCGCATGTGGCGGCCGCGTGCCTGGTCGGTGCCTTCACCGAAGCGATGGTTGGCCCGACCGCGCCCAGCCGTGAAGCGCATCGCGACGAGGATGCGCTGGTCGACGCCATCTGCAGCTTCTGCCTGCGTGCCATCGGCGCACCGGTAAACCGGTAGTGCCGGGGCCCTACCCCCGGCGAAATAGGGCCCAGGGGGGCACCCCGGCATGCCCCCCGCGACACCCAAGAGAGCGATACCC
>NZ_JBRRCG010000011.1:0-156699 GCF_056757995.1 Stenotrophomonas sp. STEN147 | reverse complement strand
GCGCCGGCGCCCCCGGCCGGCCCCCCCGCGGGGGGGGCGGGGGGGCCCTTCCCGCGGTTTGCGGGGAGTGGGCCGGGTGGGAGGGCGGCGCAGGGGACGCCGTGAATACGTCCCTGTAGGCTCGGGCGCGCCATCCATGGCGCTTACGCCCCTGCGCAGCCCACCCACCCGGCCACGGACAGGTTCCTGCGGCTGCCAGCCACGAAAGACAGAACAAAATCAAAAGCAAGAGCCGGTCGCTTCGCTCTTCATTCGGCCGGCACTGCCGCGGAGCATCCGCGCATGGCGTGGATCCACTGCAGATCGCGGAAATCCGTCGAAGGCGGGGTGGGTCCGGTGGCGGGGGTGTCCGCGGCATGGATGCCGCGGCCAAGCCCTCAGGGACGGGTTCACGGCGTCCCCCGCCACCGGACCCACCCCGCCAACCTGCAGGAAACCGGCTTTTGACGTTGCAGTTGCTTCGGCTGTTGCTTCGGCTGTTGCTTCGGCGGGTGCCGGGCGCAGCCCGGCCCAAGCCCATCCCCCGCTTCCGGTACAATATCGGGCCCGTTTCCCAACTACGGTTCCCCGGACATGATGGTCCTCGAGGGCGCGCCCGCCCTGTCGCCGTTCCGCCGCGAACGTCTTGAATCCCGCCTGCAGTCCATCGCTCCCTCCCTGCGCATCAGTGGTGCCTGGCACGTCTACTTCGTGCAGCCGGAAGGCTCGGCCGTGCCCGATCAGGCCACCCTGTGCCGCATCCTGGAAGCACAGCCGCAGGCCGGGACGGTCGCCGAAGGGGCCGTGAGCCGCATCGTGGTGCCGCGTCTGGGAACGTTGTCGCCGTGGTCGAGCAAGGCCACCGAACTGGTCCGCGGGGCCGGTCAGCCGGTCAGCCGGGTCGAGCGCGGCCTGCGTATCGACGTGCTGGGCTGGCCGGACGATGCCGCCACCCAGCAGTCGCTGGTGAAGGTGCTGCACGACCCGATGACGCAATCGGTGCTGGACCGCGTCGAGCAGGGCCAGGCCCTGTTCTCGGCGCCGGCCCGCGGTGAACTGGAGCGCGTTCCGGTGGCGCAGCTGGAAGCCGCCAACCAGCGCCTTGGCCTGGCCATGGCCCAGGACGAGATCGACTACCTGCGCGAGCGCTTCACCGCACTGGGGCGCTCCCCGTCTGACGTGGAACTGATGATGTTCGCGCAGGCCAATTCCGAACACTGCCGGCACAAGATCTTCAACGCCAGCTGGACCATCGACGGACAGGCGCAGGAACGCTCGCTGTTCCGCATGATCAAGAACACCCACCAGCAGACGCCGCAGCACACCCTGAGCGCGTACAGCGACAACGCTGCGGTGATCGAAGGCCATCCGGCGTCGCGTTACCGTCCGGACCCGGCCAGTGGCGAGTACCGCCGCGAGCCGCAGGTGCCCAGCGCCTTCCAGATTAAGGTCGAAACCCACAATCACCCGACCGCGATCGCGCCGTTCCCGGGGGCTTCCACCGGTGCCGGTGGCGAAATCCGCGACGAAGGCGCAACCGGCCGCGGCGGCAAGCCGAAGGCCGGCCTGACCGGCTTCTCGGTCTCGCACCTGCGCATCCCCGAGCTGCCGCAGCCGTGGGAAGCGCCGCGCGCGCTGAATCCGCGGATGGCGCCGGCGCTGGAGATCATGACCGACGGCCCGCTCGGCGGCGCTGCGTTCAACAATGAGTTCGGCCGCCCGAACCTGCTCGGTTACTTCCGCAGCTTCGAGCTGCCTGAAGGCGCTGACCTGGTCCGTGCATACGACAAGCCGATCATGCTGGCCGGCGGCCTCGGTGCGATCGACCGTATCCAGGTCGACAAGATCCCGCTGCAGGCCGGTGACGCGGTCATCGTGCTCGGCGGTCCGGCGATGCTGATCGGCCTGGGGGGCGGTGCGGCCAGCTCGGTGGCCTCCGGTGAAAGCGCCGAAGACCTGGATTTCGCCAGCGTGCAGCGCGACAACCCGGAGATGGAGCGCCGCTGCCAGGAGGTCATCGACCGCTGCGTGGCCATGGGCGCCGACAACCCGATCAAGTTCTTCCATGACGTCGGTGCCGGTGGTCTGTCCAACGCGATTCCCGAGCTGCTGCATGATTCGAACGTGGGCGGCATCATCGACCTGGGCAAGGTGCCCACCGACGATCCGTCGTTGTCGCCGATGCAGCTGTGGTGCAACGAATCGCAGGAGCGCTACGTGCTTGGCGTCGCGCAGGAGCGGCTGGCCGAGTTTGCCGCGCTGTGTGCGCGCGAGCGCTGCCCGTTCGCCGCCGTGGGCGTGGCGACCGCCGAGGAGCATCTGGTGGTGGCGTACGGCGCGGTGCCGGGCCATGTTCCCGCCGACGCACCGATCGACCTGCCGATGGACGTGCTGTTCGGCAAGCCGCCGAAAATGCACCGCGACACGGCGCACCCGCCGGCACCGCGCTGGCCGGCGCTGAACACCGGTGGCCTGGATCTGCAGGAAGCGGGCCTGCGCGTGCTGGCGCACCCGACCGTCGCCTCGAAGAACTTCCTGGTCACCATCGGTGACCGCAGCGTCGGCGGCCTGACCGCACGCGAGCAGATGGTCGGTCCGTGGCAGCTGCCGGTGGCCGACGTGGCCATCACCCTGGCGGATTTCGATGGCGTGGCCGGTGAGGCGATGTCGATCGGCGAGCGCACCCCGCTGGCCCTGCTCGACGCCGCGGCGTCGGCGCGCATGGCCGTGGGTGAAGCGCTGACCAACCTGTGCGCGGCTCCGGTGGATGCGCTGGATGGCATCAAGCTGTCGGCGAACTGGATGGCCGCTGCCGGCCATCCGGGCGAAGACGCGCTGCTGTACGACGCAGTGAAGGCCGTGGGCATGGAACTGTGCCCGCAGCTGGACATCAGCATCCCGGTCGGCAAGGACTCGCTGTCCATGCAGGCGCAGTGGCATGACCAGGGCGAGGCACACAAGAGCGTGTCGCCGGTGTCGCTGGTGATCTCGGCGTTCGCGCCGGTTGCCGATGTGCGCCAGCAGCTGACGCCTCTGCTTGATCGCGACGTCGACAGCGAGCTGTGGCTGATCGGTCTCGGTGCCGGCAAGCAGCGCCTGGGCGGCTCGATCCTGGCGCAGGTGCACGCCGACCACGGCGAGCTGCCGGCCTTCGCCGGTGCCGCGCCGGACCTGGACGACCCGCAGCGCCTGCGTGCCTTCTTCGAACTGATCCGGGATGCGCGCCAGTCCGGCCTGCTGCGTGCGTACCATGACCGCAGCGACGGCGGCGCGTTCGCCGCGCTGTGCGAAATGGCGTTCACCTCGCGCCTGGGCCTGGATATCGCCCTCGACGCGTGGGGCGATGACCCGTTCCGCAGCCTGTTCAATGAGGAGCTGGGCGCGGTGGTGCAGATCGCCCGCGAAGATCGCGCCGCTTTTGCCGATCTGGTCGAGCGCCACGCCCTTACCGAATGCGCGCAGCGCATCGCCAGGCCGACCACCGCACCGGTGGTGCGCGTATCGCTGGCAGGCGAGAACCTGGCCGAGTGGCGCTGGGAGCAGCTGTTCGATGCGTGGTGGTCGGTCACCCACGCCATGCAGAAGCGTCGCGACAATCCGGCCAGCGCCGATGCCGAGCGCGATGTCGCCCGCGCGTTCAACGCACCGGGCCTGAAGCCGAAGCTGAGCTTCGATCTCAACGAGGATGTGGCGGCGCCGTTCATTAGCACCGGTGCGCGTCCGCGCGTGGCGGTACTGCGCGAACAGGGTGTCAACGGCCAGATCGAGATGGCCAATGCCTTCGAACGTGCAGGCTTCCGCGCGTTCGACGTGCACATGAGCGACCTGATCGAGGGCCGCGTGGCCCTGCAGGACTTCACCGGCCTGGTCGCCTGTGGCGGCTTCAGCTACGGCGATGTGCTGGGTGCCGGCCGTGGCTGGGCGACCTCGATCCTGGAACGCAGCGCGCTGCGCGATGCCTTTGCCGCGTTCTTCGAGCGCCAGGACAGCTTTGCCCTCGGCGTATGCAACGGTTGCCAGATGATGAGCCAGCTGAAGGACATCATCCCCGGCGCCGAACACTGGCCGCAGTTCCGCCGCAATGCCAGCGAGCAGTTCGAGGCCCGCACCGCACTGCTGGAAGTAGTGGAATCGCCGTCGATCCTGCTGCGTGGCATGGCCGGTTCCCGCCTGCAGGTGGCGGTGGCGCACGGCGAAGGCCAGGCGGTGTTCGACAACGCCGTCGACCAGGCCGCTGCGCGCGTGTCGCTGCGCTACATCGATGGCAACGGTGCCATCGCCCAGCAGTATCCGCTCAATCCGAACGGCTCACCGGATGGCATCACTGGCCTGACCAGCACGGACGGCCGCGTCACCATCATGATGCCGCATCCGGAACGCACCCCGCGCGCACTCAATCTGAGCTGGGCGCCGGCCGAATGGCAGGGTGATTCACCGTGGATGCGGATGTTCCGCAATGCCCGGGTGTGGTGCGGCTGATCGCGCACCACTTCGCGCAGGCGTCGATGCCGATGCGTATGGAAAAACCCGCCGCATTGTCGGCGGGTTTTTCTTTGCGCGGATGAAACTCCTGTCGCCACCATGAGTTACATGCATTTCCATGCGCCAGACAATCGTCACGTGCAACTAACAAAATGGATTGATAAAGGCGTGAAAGAGTGAACTGCTTCACGGCAATGTGATTTGCTGTGTCAAAGTCTTGACGATATGGAAAGTTGCCGTTAACACTTGAACCCCGTTTCAGAACCATTCATCCCGCAGTAACCGCTTGGCGCACGCGCTCGGTTTTCTGTCGCTGCGCGCCGTTCGGCAATACCCCGCAGTAAATCACGCGAATAAACGCCCCCAGGGGACGTTGGACCAGAAGGTCCGGCGGTGGCGTTGCTTTGCCCAAAACCAGTCCAATCAGGAGCCGTACCGATGAATCGGATTTATCGCAAGGTCTGGAACAAAGCACTGGGTCAGTTGGTCGTGGCCTCGGAACTGGCCTCGTCCGACAGTTGCGGCGGGGTCGTCGACCAACGCCGCGATGCGACACAGGCCAGGCCCTTTGTACTGGCTGCCGCACTGGCGCTGGCACTGGGATTGGGCATGACCGGCGTCGCCTCTGCACAGTCGGTGGAGATCGGCGGCAACACCAACTGCGTGGTGCTCAACAGCTCGATCGTCGACAAGTGCCTGGTGGATGGCAGCGCCTCGGCCACCGGCACCAATGCGGTCGCCGTGGGCACCGGCAGCCGTGCAACCGGTGCCAACAGCGTGGCGCTGGGCGCCGGCTCGAAAGCAACGCGTGCCAATACCGTTGCCGTCGGTGATGCGGGCAAGGAACGGCAGGTGACCCACGTCGCCGCTGGCACCGAAGCAACCGATGCGGTGAACAAGGCGCAGCTGGATGCACAGGCGCGGGCCACGCAGGCGGCGTTGGCCGAAGCGACAGCCCAGAGCAGTCGCTACTTCAAGGCCGACGGCGCCGGTGATGACAGCGACGCGGCGAAGATCGAAGGGCAGGGCGCGATTGCGGTCGGCAGCGGCAGCCAGTCGCTGGCCAACGCCACCACGGCCGTCGGCACACAGGCCGTGGCCGCCGGTCTGGGCGCCAGTGCGTTCGGCCAGAACGCGTTGGCCATCGGTGATGCCAGCGTCGTCGTCGGCCAGAGTGCCGTTGCGCTCGGACTGGGAGATACCGCCGTCGGTGCCAGCGCTGTTGCGGCCAGCGAGAACGGCGCAGCGACCGCACTGGGCGCGTTGTCCGAGGCCAGTGCGGACGGCGCAACGGCGGTCGGTGGCGGAGCCGTGGCCATGGGCCCGGGCAGTACCGCCGTGGGTCGTGGCGCAACGGCCGCCAATGAAGCATCGATCGCGGTCGGTGCGTTCAGCACCGCCGTGGGTGAATACAGCACCGCGCTGGGTTCGAACTCGGCGGCGGTTGCCACCGGCAGTGTGGCGCTGGGCGCCGGCTCGCTGGCCGACCGGGTCGATACGGTATCGGTGGGCGCGGCCGAGTACGGTCTGACACGGCAGATCACCAGTGTCGCGGCGGGTACCGAAGACACCGATGCGGCCAATGTCGGCCAACTCCGGGACGTCGCGGCCGTGGCCGATGCCACGGCCAAGCGGTTCCAGGCCACCGGCAGCAGCAACAGCGACGCCGGTGCGCTGGCCGCAGGCGATGACGCGCTGGCTGCCGGTGAAGCGGCCAACGCGCTCGGCGATGGCACCACCGCAGTCGGCGCCGGCGCCACCGCGGTTGCGCAGAACGCCACGGCGGTCGGCAACAACGCCCTGGCCGCCGGACAGAACAGCGCCGCGTTCGGCAACAACGCGCAGGCTGCAGGACCCGGCAGCGTCGCGGTGGGTGGCGCCGCCGTGGACGAGAACGGCAATCCGCTTATCACCAACGGCGGCGTGCCGGTGGAGACCGGTGCGACGAGTGCCGGCGTCGGCGGCACTGCGGTCGGTGCCAGCGCAGAGGCGGCTGGCTTCGCTGCGTCCGCCTATGGCGTGGGTGCCTATGCGGCCGGCGCGCAGTCCTCCGCGTTCGGCGCGGTGGCCAACGCCATCGGCGACTACGCCACCGCAGTCGGCACCCAGAGCAATGCGACCGGCACCAGCAGCGTGGCCGTGGGTGGCCCGGCTGACCTGATTCCCGGTCTGGGCTTCTTCGTGCAGACCCAGGCCAGCGGCGAAGCCGCCACCGCTGTGGGTGCCGGCGCGATCGCCAGCGGTGACCGGGCCGTGGCCAACGGCAGCCTGACCGAAGCCTCCGGCGCCGAAGCCACGGCCATCGGCTACTTCGCCTACGCACCCGGAGAAGGGGCCAGCGCGCTGGGCGCGCAGACCTGGGCCAGCGGCGCGCAGAGCACGGCGGTCGGCTACTACGCCACGGCGCGCGGCGCCAACAGTGTCGCCCTGGGCGCGAACTCTGAAGCCATCCGTGACAACAGCGTCGCCGTGGGCAGTGCCGGCAACGAGCGGCAGATCACCGGCGTCGCTGCCGGCAGTGAAGCCACCGATGCAGTGAACAAGGCGCAGCTGGACGCCGTGGCCAGCACCGCGGATACCACCGCCCATTACTTCCAGGCCCAGCCGGAAGCCGGCAGCGATGCCGGTGCGTTTGCCGAGGGGGAGGGTGCGGTGGCCGCCGGTTCGTCCAGCAACGCGATCGGCGCCGGTGCCATCGCCCAGGGCGCTGGCGCTTCCGCCGTGGGCGATGACAGCGTCGCCATCGGTCGCAACAGCAGTGCCAGTGGCAACGGCGGGGTCGCCATCGGTGGACTGGGCCAGGCCTACGACCAGTACAACCAGCCGATCATCGGCGATGACGGTCAACCAGAACGTGTCGGCACCACCGCCGGCGCCGATGCCACCGCCGTCGGCAATGGTGCGCAGGCAACGGGTGCGTCGGGCAATGCGTTCGGCAGCGCGGCCAAGGCCACCGGCGACAACAGCGTGGCTGCCGGTGGCAAGTCGCGTGCGACCGGCAGCTACGCGGTCGCCGTGGGCGACAGTGCGTTCGCCAGCAGCGACGACAGCACCGCCGTCGGCGGCTACAGCTGGGCCACCGCCAGTGGCGCCAGCGCATTCGGTTCGGGCGCATGGGCCACCGCCACCAACGCATCCGCCTTCGGCAATGCAGCGTGGGCCAGCGGCAGTGGCGCCACCTCCATCGGCTACAACAGCTGGGCCAACGGCACCAGCGCCACCGCCGTCGGTCGCGGTGCCTTCGGCTACGGCGACTACAGCGTGGCGTTGGGCTACCAGGCGCTGGGCAACACCGTCAACAGCATCGCCATCGGCACCAATACGGTGGCCGGCGGTGAAAGCGCGATCGCGCTGGGCGCCGGCAGCAACGCCAACGGCAACAACGCGGTCGCGTTGGGTGCAGGCTCGGTGGCGGATCGTGACCGCAGCGTGGCGGTTGGCGCTGCCGGCAACGAACGCCAGGTGACCCATGTGGCCGCAGGTACGCAGGCCACCGATGCGGTGAACAAGGCACAGCTGGATGCCGTCGCGGCCGAAGCATCCACCACCGGCAAGTACTTCCAGGCCAGCGGCAGTGCTGACAGCGATGCCGGCGCTTACGTGGAAGGTGACAATGCACTGGCTGCCGGCGAGGCATCCAACGCCATCGGCGACGGCGCCATCGCCCTGGGCAGCGGTGCCAATGCACTGGCCAGCAACGCGCAGGCGCTGGGCTTCAATGCCGTGGCCACCGCGGCCAACGCCAGCGCGATCGGTGCCAACGCACAGGCGACCGGCGAGTACGCCACCGCGCATGGCGCGGAAAGCGAAGCCAGCGGTGAACAGAGCGCGGCCTTCGGTGCTGCCTCGATCGCCAGTGGCGCCGGCAGCACCGCCAGCGGCGTGCTGTCCGAAGCCTCCGCGGAAGAGGCGACGGCGGTGGGCTACTTCAGCACTGCCAGTGGTGAAGCGGCCACGGCGGTTGGCAGCGAGAGCGTGGCCAGCGGCACGGCCTCGGCTGCGTTCGGCATCGGTGCGGAAGCCACGGGTGGCTACAGCACCGCCATCGGCGGTTTCGCCAGCGCCTCGGCGTTCAACGCCACCGCGTTCGGCAATTTTGCCAATGCCTCCGGCTCCAACAGCGTGGCGCTGGGCGGCGACTCGGAAGCCTCCGGCGACTACAGCACGGCCACCGGTCAGGGCAGCTTGGCCACCGGTACGAACAGTGTCGCTGTCGGCGGCTCGTTGTTCGGCATTCTCGCCACCGAGGCGTCCGGCAACTACTCCACGGCCGTCGGTGGTGGCGCATGGTCGCCGGGCATCAACAGCACCGCGCTCGGCAATGCGGCCGAGTCGCGCGGCGCCAACAGCGTCGCGCTGGGCGCCGATTCGATTGCGGACCGCGACAACACGGTATCGGTCGGTGGTGGTGGCAACACCCGCCAGGTGACCAACGTGGCGGCAGGTACCGAAGGCACCGATGCGGTCAACAAGAACCAGCTGGACGCCGTGGCGTCGGTGGCCGAGAACACCCGCCGCTACTTCCAGGCCAGTGGCAGTGCCGACAGCGACGCCGGCGCCTATGTGGAAGGTGACAACGCGCTGGCCGCCGGCGAAGCGGCCAACGCGATCGGCAACGGTGCCACCGCACTGGGCGGTGGCGCGACGGCGGTCGCCGCCAGTGCCACCGCGGTGGGCCTGGACAGCCTGGCCAGCGGCAGCAATGCCGCAGCGGTGGGCAGCAATGCACAGGCCACGGGTGAAAACAGTGCGGCACTGGGCAGCGGTGCGGTTGCCAGCGAGATCGGCAGCACGGCGACCGGCGCGGGTGCACAGGCCACGGCGGTGTACAGCACCGCCAACGGCTCGGAAGCGCTGGCCAGCGGTGCGCAGTCGCTGGCCAGTGGCTTCCGCAGCGCGGCATCGGCCGATGGCACCACGGCGGTCGGTGGCTACAGCGAAGCCAGTGGTCGTCTCGGTTCTGCACTGGGTTACGGCACGATCGCCAGCGGGGCCAACAGCACCGCGACGGGCGTGTTTGCCACGGCCAGCGGCGCCAGCGCGGTGGCCATGGGTGATTCCAGTGAAGCCAGTGGCGATGAAAGCGTCGCCATCGGCGGCAGCACCTTCTTCGGTCTGATCCCGGCCCGCGCCAGCGGCTACGGCGCTGCGGCGTTCGGCGCGGGCGCCTGGGCCACCGACGACTACGCGACCGCCATCGGCTGGAACTCGTGGGCCGACGCGGCTGATTCCACCGCACTCGGTGCCAGCGCCACCGCCAATGCTGAGAACAGCGTGGCACTGGGTGCGGGTTCCGTTGCCGACCGCGCCAACAGCGTGGCCGTCGGCAGCACGGGCAGCGAACGTCAGGTCACCCATGTCGCCGCGGGTACCGAAGGCACCGATGCGGTCAACAAGAACCAGCTGGACGCCGTGGCGTCGGTGGCTGAGAACACCAGCCGCTACTTCCAGGCCAGTGGCAGTGCCGACAGCGATGCCGGCGCCTATGTGGAAGGCGACAACGCGCTGGCCGCCGGCGAAGCGGCCAACGCGATCGGCAACGGTGCCACCGCCCTGGGCAGTGGCGCGACGGCGGTCGCTGCCAGTGCCACCGCCGTAGGCCTGGACAGCCTGGCCAGCGGCAGCAATGCCGCAGCGGTGGGCAGCAATGCACAGGCCATGGGTGAAAACAGTGCGGCACTGGGCAGCGGTGCGGTTGCCAGCGAGATCGGCAGCACAGCGACCGGCGCGGGTGCACAGGCCACGGCGGTGTACAGCACCGCCAACGGCTCGGAAGCGCTGGCCAGCGGTGCGCAGTCGCTGGCCAGCGGCTTCCGCAGCGCGGCATCGGCCGATGGCACCACGGCGGTCGGTGGCTACAGCGAGGCAACGGGTCGCCTCGGCACCGCGCTCGGCTATGGCACCGCCGCGACCGGCGCCAACACCACGGCCGTCGGCTTCGGTGCGGCCGCGGCCGGTACCGGAGCCGTGGCGGTGGGCCAGTCCAGCGAAGCCAGTGGCGAGGAGAGCGTCGCCATCGGTGGCAGCACTTTCTTCGGCCTGATTCCCTCCCGGGCCAGCGGTACCGGTGCGTCGGCGTTCGGCGCCGGCGCCTGGGCCACCGACGACTACGCGACCGCCATCGGCTGGAACTCCTGGGCCGACGCAGCTGATTCCACCGCACTGGGCGCCAATGCCACCGCCAACGGCATCAACAGCGTGGCCCTCGGTGCTGCCTCGAAGGCAGACCGGGACAATACGGTGGCGGTCGGCAGCACGGGCAGCGAACGTCAGGTCACCCATGTCGCCGCGGGTACCGAAGGCACCGATGCGGTCAACAAGAACCAGCTGGACGCCGTGGCGTCGGTGGCCGAGAACACCCGCCGCTACTTCCAGGCCAGTGGCAGTGCCGACAGCGACGCCGGCGCCTATGTGGAAGGTGACAACGCGCTGGCCGCCGGCGAAGCGGCCAACGCGATCGGCAACGGTGCCACCGCACTGGGCAGTGGTGCGACGGCGGTCGCCGCCAATGCCGCTGCCGTGGGCTTCAACGCGGTGGCGACGGGTGAGGATGGCGTGGCCATCGGCAACAGCGCCAGCAGTACCGCTGGCGGCGCAATCGCCCTCGGTGCGCAGAGCAGCAGCGCCGGGCCGGCCAGCGTCGCCCTGGGCGCGCAGTCGGAAGCGGAGGGCATCGGTGCCGTTGCGGTAGGTGGCATCGCCCAGGCCACTGGCCTGGCCGCTACCGCCGTCGGCTACGGGGCCACGGCCGACGGTCGCGAAGCGACTGCGGTCGGCAACTTCGCCTATGCCAATGGCTGGCAGTCCACAGCCTACGGTGCGGGTGCCACGTCCAGCTTCTTCGGCACGGCCCTGGGCAGTGGCGCGCAGGCGGCCGACGTCGCCACGGCGGTCGGCCAGGGCACCACCGCGCAGATCGCCGGTGCGGGTTTCGGCGTTCAGGCACGCGCCGGCGAGTACGGTACCGCGCTCGGCAACAACGCGGCCACCGGCCTCAATGGCGTGGCTGTGGGCTTCAACGCACTGGCCGGACAGGATGCCAACAGCGTCGGCAGCGGTCAGTACACCACCGCCATCGGCAGCGAGGCGTGGGCGACCGAGGACGGGGCCACCGTGGTCGGCTACAACAGTTACGCGCAGGCAACCAATGCCACGGTGCTGGGCAGCAATACCTGGACGACCAAGGCCGCCGACAACAGCGTCGCGCTGGGTGCCGGATCGCTGGCGGATCGTGCCAACGCGGTTTCGGTCGGCGCGGCGCAGGACTGGGTTGATGCGGCGGGTGTTACCCACAGCGCGATCAACCGCCAGGTCACCAATGTCGCGGCCGGTACCCAGGCGACCGATGCGGTGAACAAGGGCCAGCTGGATGTGGTGGCGGCCACCGCCGACGCCACCGGCCGCCACTTCCGTGCGACCGGGACCGGGACCGCCAGCGCCACGGGCAGCAACGCGGTCGCCGTCGGTTCCGGTGCCAGTGCCAGCGGCAACCGCAGCAATGCGCTGGGCAGCAGTGCCAGCGCCATCGGCAATGCGGCGCTGGCCGTCGGCGCCAACGCCGGCGCGACCGGTGCGAACTCGGTGGCGCTGGGCAGCGGCGCGCGCGCGCTGGACGCCAATGTGGTGTCCGTCGGCGGTGGCAACGGTACCGATGGTCCGGCGACGCGCCGCATCGTCAACGTCGCCGACGGTCGCATCGCCGCAGGCAGCAGCGACGCGGTCACCGGTTCGCAGCTCAACGTCACCAACCAGCGCGTTGGTGCGGTGGAAACCCGGGTCGGCGATTTCGATTCGCGTATCGCGACCGTGGAAACGTCCACTGCCAATGCGGTCGGTTATGACGACGCCAGCCGCGACCGGCTGACCCTGGCCGGCATCGAGGGCACCACGATCGACAATGTCGGCGCCGGCAGCATCGCCGCCGGCAGTCGCCAGGCGATCAATGGCGGCCAGCTGTTCCAGTCGCTCAGCGATGCCGCCAGCTTCCTCGGCGGTGGCGCCAGTGTCGGCATGCAGGGCGTGTTCGTCGCGCCGAACTACGTGATCCAGGGCGCCAGCTACAGCAATGTCGGCGATGCCCTTGGCGCACTGGACCGCAAGGTCAGCGAGATCGACCAGCGCACCGGGGGGGCGAACCGCTCCCGCACCGCCAGCCTGCGTTCGACCAGCACGCCGCTGGAGGGGGGCGCCGGCAGCCTGGCCGCGGAGACGGCCAGCGCCGATGCCGTCCCCACCGTGGCCACTGCCAGCACTGCCCGGGTACAGGGCGCGCCGACCGCCGCCGCAGCGGGCTCGGGCATCCCGGTCGCCACACCGGCAGCGGGTTTCAACGCGGTCACCGTGGGAGAGGGCGCCGTTGCCAGCGGCGCGTCGTCCACGGCCATCGGCCAGGGGGCCAGTGCGACGGCCGCCAACGCCGTGGCGCTGGGCCAGGGCTCGGTTGCCGATCGTGCCAACACCGTCTCTGTTGGCAGCGAAGGCAACGAGCGCCAGGTCACCAATGTCGCGGCCGGCAGCGCTGCCACCGACGCGGTCAACAAGGGTCAGCTGGACCGTGGTGTCGCCACGGCCAACAGCTACACCGATGGCCAGGTGAAGGCCGTGACCGACAGCTTCGATGTGTTCAAGGGTGAAGTCGATGGCCGCCTGCGTCACATGGACCGTCGCATCGATCGCCAGGGCGCGATGAGCGCGGCGATGCTCAACATGGCCACCAGCGCCGCCGGCATCCGTACCCAGAACCGGGTCGGCGTCGGTGTCGGCTTCCAGGGCGGCGAGTCGGCGTTGTCGCTGGGTTACCAGCGTGCAATCAGCGACCGCGCCACGGTCACCTTCGGCGGTGCCTTCAGCAGCGACGACAGCTCGGTCGGCGTTGGCGCCGGCTTCGGCTGGTAAGCCACTCCATCGCGCCGGCGGCCACCCACGCCGGCGCCACACCCGCAACGAGGGCCTGGGGGGAGGTCACGGCAATCCCGGCTGGGCCGGCCGGGAGTCGTCAAGGAATGATGGCCGCAGTGTTGGTTCGATCCATGACCCAGAAGAGGAATTTCGACGTGATCAAGAAGCAGAACCTTCGCATCAACGTGCTTGCCGCCGCCGTGCTGTCGATGACCGCGGTCGGTGCCGTCCATGCCGCCGGGTTGCCGACGCAGGAACCGGCACGCCAGGCGGGCACCGCACAGCCGGGCACCGACCGCATCATCGTCAAGTACCGCGCCGGCACGGCCGCTGCGCTGGATCGTTCGGCCAAGCTGTCCATGGTGCAGTCGGCGCTGACCCGCGCCAGCCTGTCCGGCGGCACTGCGCGCGCCAGTACCCTGGGCCCGCAGGTCGTGCGCAAGCTCGGCGTCGGCGCCGATGTGATCCGCCTGCAGGGCCGCCTGGCCCCGGCTGAACTGCAGCGCGTGCTGAAGGAGCTGAAGGCTGATCCGGCGGTGCAGTACGCCGAGGCAGACGTGAAGCTGCGCCGCAGCGAACTGCGTGCGGGCGATGTGCAGCCGGCGCTGGTGCCGAACGACCAGTACTACCAGCAGTACCAGTGGCACCTGCACAACGCGACCGGCGGCATCAACGCGCCGGCAGCCTGGGATGTTTCGCAGGGCGAGGGCGTGGTGGTGGCGGTGCTCGACACCGGCATCCTGCCGCAGCACCCGGATCTGGTCGGCAACCTGCTGGAAGGCTACGACTTCATCAGCGATGCCGAGACCTCGCGCCGCCCCACCAACGAGCGGGTACCCGGTGCGCTGGACTATGGCGACTGGGTCGAGAACGACAACGAGTGCTACACCGGCTCGCTGGCTGAAGACAGCTCCTGGCACGGCACGCACGTTGCCGGCACCGTGGCCGAGCAGACCAACAACGGTGTCGGCATGGCCGGTGTCGCGCACAAGGCCAAGGTGCTGCCGGTCCGCGTGCTCGGCAAGTGCGGTGGCTACCTTTCCGATATCGCCGATGCCATTACCTGGGCCTCCGGCGGCACCGTGGCCGGCATTCCGGCCAATGCCAACCCGGCCGAGATCATCAACATGAGCCTGGGCGGCAGCGGCAGCTGCGGCGGCACCTACCAGGATGCGATCAATGGCGCGATCTCGCGCGGCACCACGGTCGTGGTGGCCGCCGGCAACGAGACGGACAACGCGTCCAACTACCGCCCTGCCAGCTGCGATGGCGTGGTGACGGTGGGAGCCACCCGTATCACCGGCGGCATCACCTACTACTCCAACTACGGCACCCGCGTCGATCTTTCCGGCCCCGGTGGTGGCGGCAGCGTGGACGGCAATCCAGGTGGCTATGTCTGGCAGGCCGGTTCCGACGCGGCCACCACGCCGGATTCGGGCAGCTACAGCTACATGGGCATGGGCGGTACCTCGATGGCCTCGCCGCACGTGGCCGCTGTTGCCGCGCTGGTGCAGAGCGCGCTGATCGCCGATGGCAAGGAGCCGCTGGCTCCGGCAGCCATGCGTACCCTGCTCAAGGAAACCGCACGCCCGTTCCCGGTGGCCATCCCGTCGGCGACCCCGATCGGTACCGGCATCGTCGACGCCAAGGCAGCGCTGGCCAAGGCGCTGGAAGGACCGTGCACCGAGGACTGCGGCCCGGTAGCCACGCCGCTGACCAACAAGGTCGCTGTCGGCGGCCTGTCCGGTGCGACCGGCGGCAGTGCCCTGTACAGCTTCGAAGCGGTGGCGGGCAAATCGCTGAGCGTGATCACCTACGGTGGCAGTGGCAACGTGTCGGTGTACCTGGCCCAGGGCCGCGAGCCCAGCGCGAGCGACAACGATGCCAAGTCCACACGTGCGGGCAACGCCGAAACCGTGCGCGTCAACAAGCCGGTGGCCGGCACGTACTACGTCAAGGTGGTGGGTGAAGCCGCCTACAGCGGGGTGACCATCCTCGCCACGCAGTAATGCCATCGCACTGTCGTAGATGAACTGGCGACGCCCGTCACCCCGCGGTGGCGGGCGTTGTCATTTTTCGAAAGGCGGCGCGATGGCGGCGGAAACCACGGCTTAACTGCTAAAGTCGGGCCGATTGACAGGAGAGTCACGTGAACGCGCTCGCTGCAACCACTGCCGACGACGCCGAGAGCCGCATTCTGGATGCGCTGCTGGCGCGTGGGCGGCTCAAGGAAGGAGACCTGGCCCGGGCGCGGCCGCTGCATGCCGAGGCCGGCGGCAGCCTGCTCGGCCTGCTGGTGCGCCTGGGACTGGTGTCCGAGCGGGACCAGGCGCAGGCCAGCGCGGATGTGCTGGGCCTGCCGCTGCTGGAAGGCAAGCAGGTGCCCGAGACGCCGCCGCAGTCCCTCGCCGAAGGCCTGCCGCTGTCGCTGCGCTTCCTCAAGCAGTTCCACGTCTGTCCGCTGGCGCTGGATGAACACGGCGTACGGCTGTGGTTGGCCGATGCCCACGACGTCTACCCGCAGCAGGCCGTGCAGCTGGCACTGGGCGTGCCGGTCACGCCGGTGCTGGGCATGCGGGCGGAGATCGACGATCTGGTCGAGCGCTGGTTCGGCCAGGGCCGCAGCGCCATGGGGGCGATCGTGGAAACCGCCGATGGTGAAGGCGGCGCGGTGGACGACATCGAACATCTGCGTGACCTGGCCTCGGAAGCGCCGGTGATCCGCCTGGTCAACCTGGTGATCCAGCGCGCGGTGGAACTGCGTGCCTCGGACATCCATGTCGAGCCCTTCGAAAGCCGGCTGAAGGTCCGTTACCGCGTCGACGGCGTGCTGGTGGAGGGCGAGAGCCCCCCCGCCAACCTGACCGCCGCGGTCATCAGCCGCATCAAGATCATGGCCCGGCTCAACATCGCCGAGCGCCGCCTGCCGCAGGACGGCCGCATCATGCTGCGCGTGCAGGGCAAGGAGCTGGACCTGCGTGTCAGCACGGTACCGACCGCACACGGCGAGAGCGTGGTGATGCGCCTGCTTGACCGCGAAACCGTGGTGTTCGATTTCCATCGGCTTGGTTTCACCGATGCATTCCTGCCGCAGTTCCGCAAGGTCCTGGAGCAGCCGCACGGCATCCTGCTGGTGACCGGCCCGACCGGTTCGGGCAAGACCACGACGCTGTACACCGCGTTGAGCCAGCTCAATACCGCCGACGTCAAGATCATCACGGTCGAAGACCCGGTCGAGTACCAGATCGAAGGCATCAACCAGATCCAGGCCAAGCCGCAGATCGGCCTGGACTTCGCCAATGCGCTGCGCAGCATCGTGCGCCAGGATCCGGACATCATCATGATCGGCGAAATGCGCGATCTGGAGACCGCGCGCATCGCGATCCAGTCGGCGCTGACCGGCCATCTGGTGCTGTCCACCCTGCACACCAACAATGCCGCCGGTGGCATCACCCGGCTGCTCGACATGGGGGTGGAGGACTATCTGCTGACCTCCACCATCAACGGCATCCTCGCGCAGCGTCTGGTGCGCCGTCTGGAACCGACCCACGCCGAGCGCTACCCGGCGTCGCCGGAAGAGATCGATCGTTTCGAGCTGCGCCGCCTGCAGCCGGAGGGACTGATTCATCTGTACCGGCCGCGCCCCTCGGCACTGGCACCGACCGGCTACCTGGGCCGCACCACCATCATGGAATTCCTGGTGATGAACGACGCGCTGCGGCGCGCGGTGATGCGCCGCGATGGCATGGGCGAGCTTGAGCGCATCGCGCGCGAAGGCGGCATGCGCACCATGTACGAGGATGGCCTGGCCAAGGCCCTTGCCGGGCAGACGACCATCGAGGAAGTCCTGCGCGTGACGGAGGAGAGCTGATGCGCGCCGGAGCCCGGGGCTGACATGCCGAACTACCGCTACAAGGCCCTCAATCCGCATGGCGAGATCTTCGACGGGCAGATGGAAGCGGCCAGCGAGGCCGACCTGATCGCGCGCCTGCAGGACCAGGGGCATCTGCCGATGGAAACCCAGCTGGCCGATGCGGGCTCCATCGGCGGGGGCAGCTGGCGCAATCTGTTCCACCAGCGCCCGCTGCAGGGCCCGGCGCTGCTGCAGTTCACCCAGCAGCTGGCGACCCTGCTCGGTGCCGGCCAGCCGCTGGATCGCGCGCTGTCGATCCTGCTGGGCCTGCCCGAGGACGAGCGCTCGCGTCGTGCGATCACCGACATCCGCGACGTGGTGCGCGGTGGTGCGCCGCTGTCGACCGCACTGGAGCGTCAACATGGCCTGTTCTCGCGCCTGTACGTGAACATGGTGCGTGCCGGCGAGGCCGGCGGCAGCCTGCATGAGACCCTGCAGCGGCTGGCCGATTATCTTGAACGCGCGCGTGCGCTGCAGGGCAAGGTGATCAATGCGCTGGTCTACCCGGCCATCCTGCTGGTGGTGGTGGGCGGCGCGCTGCTGTTCCTGCTGGGTTACGTCGTGCCGCAGTTCGCGCAGATGTACGAGAGCCTGGACGTGGCGCTGCCGTGGTTCACCAACGCCGTGCTGCAGCTGGGCCTGTTCGTGCGCGACTGGTGGATCCTGCTGCTGGTGGTACCGGGCGTGCTGGCCCTGCTGTTCGAGCGCAAGCTGCGGCAGCCGGCCTTCCGCCTGGCCCTCGACGGCTGGCTGCTGCAACGGCGCAGCATCGGCCGCCTGCTCGGCGAGCTGGAAACCGCACGGCTGGCGCGCACGCTGGGGACGCTGCTGCGTAACGGTGTGCCGCTGCTGGGTGCGCTGGGCATCGCCCGCAACGTACTGGGCAACCGCGCGCTGGCAGCCGACGTGGATACCGCCGCCGACGAGGTCAAGAACGGTGCGGGCCTGTCGCTGGCACTGTCGCGCGGCAAGCGCTTTCCGCGGCTTGCCCTGCAGATGATCCAGGTCGGCGAGGAATCCGGCGCGCTGGACACCATGCTGCTGAAGGCGGCGGATACCTTCGAGCAGGACAGCGCCCGGCGCATCGATCGCCTGCTGGCGGCGATGGTCCCGGCGATCACCCTGGTGCTGGCTTCGGTGGTCGGTGCGGTCATCGTCGCCGTGCTGGTCCCGCTGTACGACCTGACCAATGCCATCGGTTGACGATGGACTCTTCCGCACTTCGACCCAACGCAACCGAAAGGACCGATCATGATCGCTAACCGTCGACCCATCCGCCTGTCCTTCACCGCCGCGCGGCACCAGTCGGGCATGAGCCTGCTGGAGATCATCATCGTCATCGTGTTGATCGGCGCGGTGCTGACCCTGGTGGCCAGCCGCGTGCTGGGCGGTGCCGACCGCGGCAAGGCCAACATCGCCAAGGCGCAGGTGCAGACCGTGGCATCCAAGATCGACAACTACCAGATCGATACCGGCAAGCTGCCGGGCGCGCTCACCGATCTGGTGACCGCACCGGCCGGCGTTGGCGGTTGGCTCGGCCCGTATGCCAAGCCGGCCGACCTCAACGATCCGTGGGGGCACGCGCTGGAGTACCGCGCACCCGGCGAAGGCCAGCCGTATGAGCTGATCAGCCTGGGCAAGGACGGCAAGGCCGGCGGCAGCAGCGTCGACGCCGACATCCGCTACCAGCCGTAAGCACGCATGACGTATTTCCTGCCGCGCCGGTTGCCCCGACCGCGCCTGCACGGCAGGCGCCCGGCGGGGCTGTCGCTGCTGGAGATGCTGCTGGTGATCGCGCTGATCGCGGCCATCGGCCTGATCACCGCGGCGGGACTGTCGCGTGGCTTCGCCGGCATGCAGCTGCGCAGCGCCGGCAAGGACATCGCCAACCAGCTGCGCATGGTGCGTGCACAGGCGATCGCGCGCGGCGAACCGCAGCGGTTCGTGATCGAGCCGGCACGGCATCGCTGGCAGGGGGCGAACCAGCGCCAGGGTGAACTGCCGGCACAGTTGACGGTGCGTTTCGAAGGTGCGGCGCAGCTGGCCACTGCACCCGGGCAGGGCGTGATCGAGTTCCATCCCGATGGCGGTTCCAGTGGCGGCCGCATCCGCCTGCAGCGTGATGCCGCCGAATGGCGCATCGATGTCGGCTGGTTGACCGGTGAAGTCCGCTCCGGCCCATGGCAGGCGCAGTGATGCGGCGGGCGCGCGGTTTCACGCTGCTGGAGGTGATCGTGGCCTTCGCTCTGCTTGGGCTGGCGCTGACCCTGCTGTTGGGCAGCCTGTCCGGCGGTGCCAGGCAGGTGCGCGAGGCCGAACTGCGCACCCGCGCCGTCCTGCATGCGCAATCGCTGCTGGCTGCGGCGGGCGTGGATGCGCCGCTGCAGGTGGGGCAGCAGCAGGGCGACTGGGAAAACGGGCGCTATCGCTGGGAGCTGCAGGTGCAGCCCTGGACCGAGCCACGCGCCGGCAACGTCGCGGCCACGCAGTCGCCGGGTGGCCCGTGGCTGGCCGAACTGCAGTTGCAGGTGCGGTGGGGCGACGGCGAGCGGGAACAGCTGCGCTGGCGCAGCCTGCGCCTGCTGCCACCGGACCTGGAGCGCGCGCGATGAAGCGGAGCGCTGCGGGATTCACCCTGGTTGAGGTGATGCTGGCGACCGTGCTGCTTGCCGGTGGCCTGGCGCTGGCGTTCGCCAGCGTGCGCTCGGCAATGGCGGTCAGCCAGCGGGGTGAACAGATCGCTGCCGAAAGCGAGCGGATGCGCGCGGTGCAGGCCCTGCTGCGGCGACAGCTGGCCGGGGCGATGCGCAGCCCGCTGGAAGTGCCTGACCCGACCCGCGAGCCGGTGTTCTTCCAGGGCGACGAGCAACGGATGCTGTTCGTCGCCGATCTGCCAGGCTACCTCGGACGCGGCGGGCCCTATCTGCATGCGCTGCAGGTGGATGGCAAGGCCGGCCAGCAGCGTCTGCTGCTGGACCTGGTCCTGCTGCAGGAGGGCGAGCGCATCGCCGAAACGCCGCCACGCCCGCCCGAGGTGCTGGTGGATGGCCTGCAGGCTGTGGAGATGCGCTATCGCGGCATCGATGCCGGCAGCGGGCAGATGACCGAGTGGCTGCCGCGCTGGGAAGACACCCGTCGCCTGCCTCTGCTGGTGGAACTGCGGATCGTGCCGGCCCGCGGTGCCGCATGGCCGCCCCTGGTGGTGGCCCCCCGCCTGGGCGGCGGTGGAGGGGGGCGTTGATGCGGTCGCGCGGGGCCGCACTGGTGCTGGTGCTGTGGTTGATCGCGCTGATGACCGCACTGGTGGGCGCGTTCGCGCTCAGCGCCCGCGTCGAGCATCTGCAGGAGCGCGTGCTCGACGACGATGCACGTGGCCAGGAGCGTGCCCGTGCGGGACTCGAGTACGCACTGATGCGGCTGTCACCGGATCCGCTGCGCGCGCCGTGGCAGGCCGATGGCCGCACCTATCGCTGGCAGTTCGACGGTGCCCGCATCGAGATCCAGGTGCTGGACGAGAACGGCAAGATCAACCTGAACCTGGCCGACGTGGCGCTGCTGACCGCCTATCTGCAGGCACTTGGCGAACCGGTGGACAACGCGCGCCAGCTGGCCGGCGCGATCGTCGACTGGCGTGACGAGGACAGCCTGCTGCAGCCCGGCGGCGGTGCCGAGGCACAGGATTACGCCGCGGCCGGGCTGCCGTATGGGCCACGCAACAAGCGCTTCGAGACGCTGGGCGAGCTGCAGCGGGTACTGGGCATGAACGGGCCGCTGTACCGGAAGATGCTGCCGCACCTGACCCTCTACAGCCGCCAGGCGCGACCGGATCCGCGATTCGCCAGCGCTCCCGTGCTGACCGCGCTGGGCCTGGATGCCGACCTCGTGCTGGCGCAGCGGAACCCGCCGGAGCGTGACGGCGATCCGGCGGATGGATCTTCAGCGCTTGCCAGCAGCAGCGGCACCTATAGTATCGAGTCCCGTGTCATCGACGGCAGTGGACGCAGGTCGGTGTTGCAGGCAGTGGTTCGCAATGGCTCCGGGGGGATTCCCGGGCGGTCCTACACAGTGCTTCGCTGGGAGCAGGGAATGACGGCAAGATGACGGCTTGGCAGGACAGTCTGCGGCAGGTGCAGGGCCAGATCGGTCCTGGCGCCGGCCGTTTCCTGCGCTGGTGGCGGCACTCGTTGCTGGCGTGGGTGCCGGCGCGCTGGCAATGGGCGCTGGGCTGGGCCCAGGCACGGTTGCTGCTGCAGCGCGAGGGTGACCGGCTGCAGGTCTGGCGCGAAGCGGGCGAGCGCCGCGAGGCTGTGGTTACCCTGCCATGGCCTTCGTCTCCGGCTGCACTGGATCGCGTGCTGGAGCCGCGCCTGCGCAGCCTGCCGCGATTCTGGCTGCTGCCGGTGGAACGGGTCCTGCGGCGCACCCTGCGGCTGCCGGCGGCGGCCGGCGACCGGCTGCACGCGGTGGTCGGTTATGAGATCGACCGGCAGACCCCGTTCGAGGCCAGCCAGGTCAGCTATGACGTGCGTGAACTGGGCGCGGCAGGGGAAGGCCAGTTGCAGGTCGAACTGGTGGCCTGGCCGCTGCGCCAGATGGAGGCCTGGCGTGCCAGCGTGGGCGAGTGGGGCGACGCCCTGGGCGGCGTCGACGCGATCGATGCGCAGGCTGGCACGCTGCAGGTCAACCTGTTGCCGCCGGCCCAGCGCCAGTCGCGGCCCGATCCGATGCGGCGCTGGAACCTGCTGCTGGCCCTGGCCGCGCTGGTGATGCTGGTACTGGCTGGACTGCAGCTGCTGGACAACCGCCGCGCCGCCGCCGACGCACTGCGTGCGGACGTCGAACGCAGCGCGCGCAGTGCCCGGGGTGTAGCCAGTGAACGCGCCCAGCTGCAGGCACTGATCGACGGCGCGGCCTTCCTGGAGTCGCAGCGCCGCCAGCATGCCGGCACGGTGGAAATCTGGAACGAGCTGACCCGCCGTCTGCCTGAAGGAACCTATCTGGAGAAGCTGGCCATCGAGAACAACGGCCTGCAGCTGATCGGGCTCAGCCGCGAAGCCTCGCAGCTGGTGCAGCTGCTGCAGGATGCTCCGCAATGGCGCAAGGTCAATCTGACCGGTGTGCTGCAGGCGGACGGCGCCGGCAGCGGCCGGGACCGCTTCACCATGACCGCCGAACTTCAGCCGTTGCCCGCGGCGGCACCGGCAACGCCGACAGCAGCGACTCCGGAGGCGGCTGATGCCAAGCGCACGCCGTGACCGCTGGCTGGCGCTTGCGCTGCTGCTGGCGGTGCTGGGCCTGGCTTACCTGTTGCTGGTGCACCCTTGGTTCACCCAGCCGCTGCGTGAGATCGATGCCGATGTCGCGGCCCTGCGCGAGCGCCAGCAGCGCGTGCAGGCGCAGCTGCAGCAGCAGCCCCAGATCGAACAGCGGCTGCGCGCCACCCGTGAAGCCTTGCAGCGGCAACCCGGCTTCCTGCAGGAGGCCACGGCCGAAGCCGCCGCCGCCGCGCTCGGCGCGCGCCTGCAGGATGCGGTGGCCACGGCAAGCCCCGGCAACCGCAGCTGCACCATCAGCAACCGCACGCCACTGACCGACAATCGCCGTGATGCCGAGTTCGTCCGTGTCGCCATGCAGGTACGCCTGCGCTGCGGCGTGGCGGAACTGGCGACCGTGCTGCACAGCCTGGAAACCGGCAGCCCGCGGTTGTTCGTGGACAACCTCAATCTCATCGCGCAGCGCTTCCAGCAGTCGCCGAACGAATCCGGGCTGGGCCTGGACGTCTCCTTCGAACTGGCCGGCTACCTGTTGCCCGGTGCCGCCAGTGGCGCTGCGGCAGTACCTCCCGCAGCGGAGCCCGCCGCGGCCGCCCCGGCCCCGGTCGAGCCGCCGCCACCGGCGGCCGCCGAGGGAGAGGAGGTCGCCGATGAAACGTGAGCCCCTCAGCCTGCGCACCGCTTTCCTGCTGGCTCTGGCCGGCTGGTCCGCGGCGGTATGGCTGGCCACCGGTTTCGGACTTGGCAGTCGCCTGCCGGCCGGCGGGGCCGACGCCGACCCCGCAGCAGCACTGCCGGTGCTGCCGGCGTTCGCTCCGGAACGGATGGCCAGTGCGGACAGCTACAGCGCCATCGCCGCGCGTCCGCTGTTCGCCGAAGACCGCAGGCCGCGCCCTTACCTGCTGGGCGGCAGTGAACCCAGCGCCAGCGCCGCTTTGCGCCTGACCGGTGTGCTGCTCACGGACGACTTCGGCCTGGCCACGTTCAGTACGGAGCAGAACCGCTCGCTGCGCCTGCGCCTCAACGGTGACGCGGTCGACGGTTGGCAGCTGGTCGCGCTGCAACCCCGCCAGGCGACGGTGATCGGCCCGGGCGGCAGCCAGGTGCTGGAACTTGCCGTGTTCAACGGGCAGGGCGGGGAGCCACCGACGGTTCTGCGCGGCAGTACCGGTGCACCCGCACCGGGCGTGCCGGTGCCACCGCCGGTAGTGCCGCTGCCGGCGCAGGCCGCGCCGGCACAGGCGGCGACCGCACCGCAGCGTGCAGCGGACGCCACACCCGCGCCGGCGTCTGCTGCCGCCCCCCCGCCGCCGGCCAACAGCAACGGGCCCAGCGAAGCGCAGATGCAGGCCATCCGCGAGCGCATCCAGGCCCGCCGCCGCCAGCTGCAACAACAACAGCAACAACAGTCGCCGCCGCCTTCGGGCAATGGCGCCAACCGGTAGAGTGAGAGCATGAGCCTGCGTTTTCTTCCTTGGTCCTTCGTGCTCGCGCTGCTGGTGGGCTGCAGTACCGTCTCCAGCCCCCATGTGCAGCGCAAGGGCGCCCTGCAACCTGCGCCCAGCGCCGGCCAGGCCGCGGCGGACGTCCAGGCCGATGCGGCGGCCGACAGCCAGGGGGCACCGCAGGCGGTCATCCGCCGTGGCACCGGCACGATGATCAACCGCGAGGCCGCGCGCGCGCCGTCGCCGGCATTGCATGCGGCCGGCACCGGCAGCGCCACGTTCAACTTCGAGGGCGAATCGCTGCATGCCGTGGTCAAGGCGATCCTCGGTGACATGCTGGGCCAGAACTATGTGATCGCGCCGGGGGTGCAGGGCACGGTCACGTTGGCCACGCCCAAGCCGGTCTCGCCGGCACAGGCGCTGAACCTGCTGGAGATGGTGCTGGGCTGGAACAACGCGCGCATGGTGTACAGCGGTGGGCGCTACAACATCGTTGCCGCCGACCAGGCGCTGGCCGGCACTGTCGCGCCGAGCACCGCACCGGCCTCCAGCGCGCGCGGCTTCGAGGTCCGGGTGGTGCCGCTGCAGTTCATCTCCGCCACCGAGATGAAGAAGGTGCTGGAGCCGTATGCGCGGCCCAACGCCATCGTCAACGTCGACAGCGGCCGCAACGTGATCACCCTCGGCGGCACCCGTGCCGAGCTGGAGAACTACCTGCGCACGGTCGAGATCTTCGATGTGGACTGGCTGTCGGGCATGTCGGTGGGCGTGTTCCCGATCACGTCCGGCAAGGCCGAGCAGGTTGCCAGCGACCTGGAGAAGGTGTTCGGCGAGGAAAGCAAGACGCCCAGCGCCGGCATGTTCCGCTTCCTGCCGCTGGAAAACGCCAACGCGGTCCTGGTGATCACCCCGCAGGTGCGCTACCTGGACCAGATCCAGCAATGGCTGGACCGCATCGATACGGCCGGTGGCAGTGCCCGCCTGTTCTCCCATGAGCTGCGCTACATCAAGGCGCGCGATCTTGCAGAGCGGCTCAGCGAGGCATTCGCCAGCAGCGGCAAGCGGGGCGGCTCGAGCCCTGCATCGCTGGCCCCGGGTGCCATTCCGTCGCAGCTGGACAGCGACAGCGACCGTGGCATGGACAGCAACAACAGCAGCAGCTTCGGCTCGACGCTGGGCAGCAGTTCCAGTGGCGGTAACGGCAGCTTGAACCTGCCGCAGCGCCAGTCCGGCAACGTCAGCGTCAGCCTGGAAGTGGAAGGCGACCGGGTCGGCGTGTCGGCGGTGGAGGAAACCAACACGCTGCTGGTGCGCGCGACACCGCAGGCCTGGCGCTCGATCCGCGAAGTGATCGAGAAGCTGGACGTGATGCCGCTGCAGGTGCACATCGAAGCCCAGGTGGCCGAGGTCGCTCTGGATGGCGACCTGAAGTACGGCGTGAACTGGTTCTTCGACAACGCCGTGGCCGGGCGTGCACTGACCGGAGCCTTGAGCGGTGTGACCCTGCCGGCCGCGGCGGGTGGCTCCTGGAGCAGCTTCGCCGGTGCCGCGACCGGCGGCGAAGGCCTGGGCTGGGCGTTCACCGGCCACAATGGTGCAGCGGTGGTGAGTGCGCTGGACAAGGTCACGGATGTACGACTGCTGCAGACCCCTTCGGTGTTCGTGCGCAACAACGCCGAGGCCACGCTCAACGTGGGTGACAAGGTGCCGATCAGCACCACCACGGTGAACACCGGCGTCGGCACCAGCAGCTACAGCTCGGTGCAGTACATCGATACCGGCGTGATCCTGAAGGTGCGCCCGCGCGTGACCCGCGACGGCACGGTGTTCCTGGACATCGTGCAGGAAGTCAGCAGCGCGTCGGATGTGCCGGAGAACTGCAATCCGCAGGAGCGCAACTGCAACCCGCGCATTTCCACCAAGAAGCTGGCTACCGAGGCCGCCGTGCAGAGCGGCGACACCATCATGCTGGCCGGCCTCATCACCGACTCGGCCACCGATGGCAGCAGCGGCATTCCCGGCCTGAGCCGGATTCCGGTGATCGGCGCGCTGTTCGGGCAGAAGAGCCGCACCAGCCGTCGCTCGGAGGTGATCGTGCTGCTGACGCCCAGCATCGTTCGCAATGGGCAGGAAGCGCGCACGCTGACCGACGAGTACAGCCAGCGTTTCCGGGCGATGGAGCCGCTGAACCAGCCGCGCGCAAAGAAGTAGGGGCTTACGGCGGGGCGACACCCGCCGTTCCCATGAATTCCGCTTCGGCTCCGGCCTCTGCACGTGCCGGGTGCAACCCGGCCGACACCCTCCCGGTGCTACGCTGTGGCCACCGACAACCACGGAGGCGGGATGGGGGCGATCGTGTTGTTGCCGCTGTGCGTGGACGATGCGGCGCTGGACCGGTGTCTGGCCGCGCTGGATGCCGGTACGGCACCGGGTACCGCGGTCTGGTTGGCCGACGATGCCCAGACCGGACCACGCGCTCAGGCGGTCGTCGAGCACTGGCTGGCGAACACGCCACTACAGGCCGAGTACACCCGCCGCGCCCGGCCGCTGGGCGAGGTGGCCCATCTGGATGAAATGCTGCGTGCCTGCGAGGGGCTCGATGTGGCCGTGCTGGCACCGGACAGCGTACCGGCGCCGGGATGGCTGCAGCAGCTGCAGGACGCCTTCGCCCGCGATGCGGCCATTGCCACCGCCACGCCCTGGTGCAATGCCGGCGAGACCGCGGCCTGGCCCCGCCTGGGCGAGATCAATGCCGAGCCCACCGATACTGCGCTGCTGGCGCAGACCTGCGCCGCACTGCCGACCCTGCACCCGGAGCTGCCATCGGCGGTCACCCATGCGGTACTGGTGCGCGGCAATGCACGTCGCCGTGCCGGCGGACTGGACGTGGAAAGCTACGCCGGCTGGAACGCTGCGCTGGTCGATCTGAGCCTGCGCATGGCGGGCCTGGGCTGGCGTAACGTGCTGTGCGAGAACGCGTTCGTCAGCCGCGCCGGCGAAGCGGTCAGCCGCGATGGCGATCTGGAGGCGTTGGCCGCGCGGTGGCCTGGCTGGGTGCCACGCCTGGCCGACTTCCTGATGCACGATCCGCTGCACGAACTGCGCGCGGACCTGCAGCAGCGGATGCAGCAGGCGATAATGCCGCGCGAGCAGGGCGATCTGTTCGTCCCGTCCGCGTCGGAGCCAACCGCTTGAATGCCGCCATTGCCGCCATCGTCGTTACCTACCAGAGCGGCAGCACCATCGATGCCTGCCTGTCGCGGCTGCGCCAGTCGCAGGATGTGGTGGAAATCCGGGTCATCGACAACGGTTCGGTGGATGGCACGCTGGACATCGTGCAGCGGCACGCCAGCCACGACCCGCGCGTGCGCTTCATCGGCAACCCGGACAATCCGGGCTTCGCCGCCGCCAACAACCAGGGCGCGGCCGATTCGCACAGCCCATGGCTGGCGTTCATCAACCCGGACCTGATGGTCGAGCCGGAAACCCTGGCCAGGCTGCGCGATCGCGCACACGTGCTCGGTGACTGCCTGCTCGGGGTCGAGCAGGTGGATGAGCACGGCCATGCCGATGAGGCGGTGCGCCGCCGTGATCCGGATTTCCTGGCCATGCTGCGCTCGCCGGGCAGTGGCTCGAAACTGGCGATTCCGCGTGATCCGGCACAGACGCTGCAGCCGGTGCCGGCGCTGTCCGGCGCGCTGCTGCTGATGCCGCGGACGCTGTTTGATCGACTCGGTGGCTGGGACGCCGGATACCGGTTGCACGCCGAGGACCTGGACCTGTGCCGGCGCGCGCGCGAGGCGGGCGCGGTGGTGGCGATCGCCAACGACCTGCAGGTCACCCATGTGCGCGGCGTGTCCAGCCGTTCGCGGCCCTTCTTCGTCGAGTGGCACAAGCATCGCGGGTTGTGGCGTTACTTCCGCAGGTTCGAGGCACCACAGCGTTCGTTGCCGGTGCAGGCGGCCGTCTGGGGAGCGATCTGGGCGCACGCGCTGCTGCTGGTGCCGAGACTGCTGCGCAGATCCCTGTAGTGTCGAGCGTGTCCGGCGGCGGCGCGCATGGGCGGGGCCCCCGGTTCACCCCGCCGGGCGCATAATCCGCCTCATGCCTATCATCCAGTCCCTGCTCGACACCGATCTGTACAAGTTCACCATGATGCAGGCGGTGCTGCACCAGCACCCCGGCGCCCAGGTGCAGTACCGGTTCAAATGCCGCACGCCCGGCATCGACCTGGCCCGCTTCATCGACCAGATCGATGAAGAGATCGACCACCTGTGCAGCCTGCGCTTCAGCGACGCCGAGCTGGATTACATGCGTGGCCTGCGCTTCGTGAAGCCCGATTTCGCCGATTTCCTCGGCCTGTTCCACCTGGACCGCAAGTACATCCAGCTGCGTGCCTCGACCCGGGTGCCCGGCGAGATCGAACTGGACATCACCGGGCCCTGGCTGCATACGATCCTGTTTGAAGTACCGCTGCTGGCCATCATCAACGAAGTCTGGTTCCGCAACACCACCACGCCCGACTTCGCCGAGGGCGAGCGCCGCCTGCAGGCCAAGGCCGCGCTGCTGCGCGACACCCCCGGCTTCGAGCAATGCCGCATCGCCGACTATGGCAGCCGTCGTCGCTACTCGCGCGACTGGCATGCGCGCCTGCTGCCGCTGCTGCGCGATGCGCTCGGCCCGCAGCTGGTCGGCACCAGCAACGTGCATTTCGCCCGGCTGTACGGCATGACCCCGCACGGCACGATGGCGCACGAGTACCTGCAGGCATTCCAGGCGCTGGGCCCGCGGCTGCGTGATTCGCAGGTGGCGGCATTGGAGTCATGGGCGCGCGAGTACCGCGGTGACCTGGGCATCGCGCTGTCCGACGTGGTCGGCCTGGACGCCTTCCTGCGCGACTTCGACATGTATTTCTGCAAGCTGTTCGACGGCGTGCGCCATGACTCGGGCGATCCGTTCGACTGGGGCGACCGCATGCTGGCGCATTTCCAGCAGCGCCGGGTCGATCCGCGCAGCAAGGTGCTGGTGTTCAGCGATGGGCTCGACATCGCCAAGGTGATGCGCCTGTACGACTATTTCCGCGGTCGCTGCCAGGTGGCCTTCGGCGTCGGCACGCACCTGACCAACGATCTGGGCCCGACGCCGTTGAACATCGTCATCAAGATGGTCCGCTGCAATGGCCAGCCGGTGGCCAAGCTCAGCGATTCGCCGGGCAAGAGCATGTGCGACGACCCCGGCTACCTGGCCTACCTGCGCCAGGTCTTTGAACTGCCGGACCCGGCTTAAAGGTAGTCGACCACCACCAGGTAGGCGCCCCGCAGCGGTTGCTGCTGTGGCGCTTCCACGCGGTAGCGCTCGGAGAAGGCGATGTCGCCGGCGCGCATGGCGCTGGCCGACACGGCCAGCTGCTGGCCATGGCGCTTGCCATCGCGCAGCGTCGCGGCCTGGCTGTCGCCCACCGCGGTCACCGCCACCGTCGAGCCCTTGGCCGACGGCGGGCAGGCCGCCAGGCTCAGCTCGCCCTGGGACAGGGCCGTCGTGCAACCGGGCTCGGCGATGCGGCCGCTGAACCGGATGCTGCCACTGCTGGCCTGGGCCAGCGCACTGACGGACATCAGGGCCACGCACAGCAGAAGGGAAGTCCTCATGACACGTTCTCTGGTTCGGTGTGTCCTAGTTAGCGACAGCTCCGGACGGCCTTTAATAGGCAAAATCCGAATCTGCTAGGGCCATCACCAACAAAGAGTGATGCGCATCAAATAAGGCGCGGGTCGCCTGAAAACAGCCTGTTTCAGGTGCGCTCGCCACAGGGTCGAAGACATCATCTGCTGTCGTTCCCCAGCCTTCGCCTGCCTGCGCCAATTCCCGACCGGGCGCTGGACCAAAAGTGCCTATCACGTCACATTTGTGGCGTCAATAAACCATCGTTCAGAAAAATAATGGGACTTTCATCACAGTTCTGCATATACTTGCGTCACGGATTCAGGGGTAGGTATGTCCGAATCCGGCCACAGGTGAGACGCAAGGATGGGTCTTGAAGCCCGGCAGTGCTCCTTGCTTCCTCCTCTACTTCCATCTCTTCAGTAGGGTTAGGTAAAAGCAATGCACAAGATCAACATCATCGCGGCTCTCATGCTGGCCGCTGCTCCGCTGGCCGCCAACGCTGCCGACGGCACCATCACCTTCAATGGCAAGGTGACCGACAAGACCTGCACCATCTCGACCCCGGGCGGCAAGGACTTCGCCGTCACCCTGCCGACCGTGTCCAAGAACACCCTGGCCACCGCCGGTGCCGTCGCGGGCCGTACCCCGTTCGCCATCAACCTGACCAAGTGCAGCGCCGGCAACGTCGCCACCTACTTCGAGCCGGGTTCGACCGTTGACTTCAACAGCGGCCGCCTGATCAACCAGGCTTCGGCCAACGCTGCCGGCAACGTGCAGCTGCAGCTGCTGGGCTCGAACAACCAGTTCCTGCCGGTGAAGGCCGCAGGCACCGGTCTGGCCCAGGACAACTCGCAGTGGGTGACCGTTGCCACCGACGGCACCGCCAACCTGAACTACTACGCCGAGTACTACGCCACTGCCGCCGCCACCCCGGGCGACGTCACCAGCAGCGTCAAGTACACGATCATCTACAACTGATCGTCGCCGTACCCGCACTGGCCGGCGTACGCGCCGGCCAGCGCTCCGCGGCCCCTGGCCCCACACCTCGAGCGTAGTACTTCCGATGAAAGCTCTCTTTCCCCGGGCGCTGCTGCTGGCAGCGTCGACGCTGCTCTTCTGCCAGGAAGCCATGGCAGGCGTGGTGGTCAATGGCACGCGTGTGATCTATCCGGCGCAGTCGCGCGAAGTCACCGTGCAGGTCGACAACGTGGGCGACTCGCCCGCGCTGGTGCAGGCCTGGATCGACAGTGGCGACGCCAACCAGACGGCCGACACCAGTGATGCCCCGTTCGTGCTGACGCCGCCGATCAGCCGCGTCGAGCCGGGCCGCAGCCAGGCGCTGCGCCTGATCTTCTCCGGCGCGCAGCTGCCGACCGATCGCGAGTCGGTGTTCTGGCTGAACGTGCTGGACGTGCCGCCGTCGCCGGACAACGCCGAGAACGGTGAGCAGAACTACCTGCAGGTCGCGTTCCGTTCGCGCCTGAAGCTTTTCTATCGGCCGCAGGGCCTGAAGGGCGTCGCCAACGACGCACCGGCAGCCCTGCGCTGGACCCGCAGCGGTGACCGCCTGCGGGTGGAGAACCCGAGCCCCTTCCACGTGACCCTGGCCGAAGTGCATGCCGTGACCGGCAGCAGCGAAAAGGCGGTCGAGGACAAGGGAACGATGGTCGCACCGAAGCAGAACCTGGAGTTCGCCGCACCGGCGGGCACCACCGAGGTGCGCTTCATCACCATCAACGATTACGGCGGTCGGGTGGAGCACAAGGTCCGCCTCGACAGCACCGGGGGCTGAACGCGCCGCGCTGGCCAGGGCCTGCGCATCCCGCCACCGCCGCCGTGCGGCGAATTGAAGGAATGTCAGTGTGATCGGAAACAGATTGACATTGTCGATCCATCAGGCGCTTTGCCTGTTGGCTGCCGGCGTGGCCTGCCCAGGATGGGCGCTGGCTGCCCCGGCCAATCTCGGCGAACAGGCGCTGATGGCGCAGACTGGGGCGGCGACCGCGCGTGCGCCGGAGTCGGCGCAGTTCAACTCCAGCTTCCTGTCCGGCCAGGCCAAGCAGGTCGATCTGGCCGCCTTCAGCAACGGCAATCCGATGGTTGCCGGCACCTATCGCGTGGACGTCTACGTCAATGGCGCCTGGCAGGGCCGCCGCGACGTGCAGTTCAAGGCGGATGCCCAAGGGCGCGTCGATGCCTGCCTGGCGCTGCCGATGCTCGAGGAAATGGGCGTGGACAGCGAGGCGGTGCTGCTGCAGCAGGACCCGTCGGTGCCGACCGATACCTCCACGTGCGTGCCGGTGCAGCAGCGCATGGCCAATGCCTATGGCGTCTATGACAGCGGCAACCTGCGTTACGACCTGAGCATCCCGCAGGTGTTCCTGCGCCGCGAGGCGCGTGGCTACGTCAACCCCGCGCTGTGGGACCGTGGCATCAACGCCGGCTTCGTCGGTTACAGCTTCAATGCCATCGACAGCGACAGCCGCGTCGAAGGCGGCCAGCGCAACCGCAGCGCCTATCTGGGCCTGAATGCCGGCCTGAACCTGGGCGGCTGGCAGTTCCGCCACGATTCCAACCTGACCTGGACCGAGGGCGACGGCCGCCACTGGCAGAGCATCGCCACCTACGCCCAGCGCGGCATCCCGAAGATCCGCGGCATGCTCACTGTGGGCGAGGCCTACACCACCGGCGAACTGTTCGAGTCGATCGGATACCGGGGTGCCAGCCTGGCCAGTGACGACCGCATGCTGCCCGATTCGCTGCGCGGCTACGCGCCGGTGGTGCGCGGCATCGCCGAGACCAATGCGCGGGTGGAAGTCCGGCAGAACCAGCAGCTGATCTATTCCTCCACCGTATCGCCTGGCAGCTTCGTCATCGACGACCTGTACCCGACCGGTTACGGCGGTGACCTGGAAGTGAGCGTGATCGAGGCCGATGGCCGCCGCCGCGAGTTCAAGGTGCCGTTTGGTTCGGTGCCGCAGATGCTGCGCGAAGGCGTGTCCCGCTACTCGGTGACCGCCGGCCAGGTCCGCAACGAGCTGCTGCGCGATGAACCCTGGCTGGCGCAGGGTACCTACCAGCGCGGCATCGGCAACCAGCTGACCCTGTACGGCGGCAGCGCGCTGAGCGAAGGCTACGTTTCACTGCTGTACGGCATTGGCCTGTCCACCCGGATCGGTGCGTTCGCGGCCGATGTCACCCATGCCCGTACGTCGTTCAACCACTACGGCGACCACACCGGCGCCAGCGTGCGCCTGAGCTACAGCAACATGATCGGCGAAACCGGGACCAACCTGACCCTGGCCGCCTATCGTTACTCGACCGAAGGCTACTACAGCCTGCAGGACGCCCTGTACGGACGCGACGCGGATGATCGCGGCATCGACCCGACCACCCGTGGCCGCCAGCGCAGCCAGTTCCAGCTGACCCTGAACCAGCCGCTGGGCCGCCGTGCCGGTGCGCTGTACGTCACCGGTTCGGTGCGTGACTTCTACGACCGTTCCGGCACCTCCAAGCAGTACCAGGTGGGCTACAACAACGCCTGGCGCTCGGTGAACTACGGTTTCTCGGCACTGCGCACCGAAGAAGGCATCCTCGGCCGGGCCGACACTCAGTACCTGTTCTCGATGAGCGTTCCGCTGGGCCGCGGGACCCATCCGGTGTCGTTCAGCGCCGACCTGGGCGCGCGCGACCGTGGTGGCTACGACAACAGCCGCGTAGGCATCACCGGTTCGGCCGGCGTCGACAACAACTTCAGCTACGGCGTGGCCCTGTCCGATTCCCGCGAGGGCAACACCACCGCGGTCGGCAACGCCGAGTACCGCAGCCGCTACACCGCCTTGAACGCGACCTACAGCCATTCCAGCGATTTCCGCCAGGCATCGGTGGGCGCCAACGGCAGCGTGGTCATGCATCCGGGCGGCGTCACCTTCACCCCGCAGCGTGGCGATACCATGGTGCTGGTCGAAGCGCCGGGCGCGCGCGACGCGCAGGTGACCAACGCACCGGGCCTGCGCATCGATGGTCGCGGCTACGCCGTGGTGCCGTACGTATCGCCGTACCGCCTGAACACCGTGACCCTGGATCCGCAGGGCATGGCGCATGACGTCGAGCTGGAAAGCAGCAGCCAGTCGGTCGCACCGTTTGCCGGTGCCATCAGCTACCTGCGCTTCGATACCCGCAAGGGCAACGCGCTGCTGATCCAGGTGCGCAATCCCGATGGCCGCACCCTGCCGTTCGGTGCACAGGTCAAGGACGAGCAGGGCCAGCCGGTGGGCATGGTCAGCCAGGGTGGCCGCCTGTATGTGCGCAGCGAACAGGATCACGGCCGCCTGCAGGTGGAGTGGGGCGCCGGCGCCGACCAGCGCTGCACCGTCGATTACCAGGTTCCGGCGGGCGCCGATGCGTCCAAGACCGGCTTCATCCCGCTGGAGGCAGCATGCCGATGATTCTTTCCCGTGGCCGCAAGGTGCTGGCCGCACTGGCCGTGCTCACGGGCGCCCTCGTGGCGGCGCCTGCGTTTGCCAGTTGCTACATCACCCAGTCCGGGTTCCAACCCCAAGACGTGACCATGGACATGGGCCAGATCGTGATTCTTCCCAGCACCCCGGTCGGCGGCGTGATCAAGGAACTCATTGTCAACATCAATCAACGCAACAGCGTCGCCTACTGCGATAGCCGGGGCGGCAACGCCAGCGGTCGCTTCGTCAATGCGGCACAGCAGACGCCGGTGCCAGGATTCAGCAACGTATACGCAACCGACGTGGCAGGTGTTGGCATTCGCGTCTATCGCGATTCCGGTGATATCCAGACCTACTATCCTCACACGCTGATCCTGCGAAGCAATACCAACCTCTCGTTGAGCGGAGGCCGCTTCCGTGTCGAACTGATCAAGACGGCAGCTCAGACAGGATCGGGCGTTATCGCGCCGAATGGACGTTTCACCACCTATTACTACGATGGCGATGGTGCCAGCCGGCCCGTGCTGACCTCCACCTTCAAGGGATCGGGCACCACCGTGGTCAGCCCGACCTGCGAGGTGGACGCCGGCAGCCGCAACATCGCGGTGGATTTCGGCAGTGTCCCCAACACCTCGTTCACCGGCGTCGGTTCGCGCGCGGTCAACCGTGACTTCGACATCCGCCTGAACTGCCAGGGCAGCAATGTTGCTGCGTACCAGAGCAAGATCGGCATCCGCCTGGATGCCGACCAGGACAGCTCCAACATGCCGGGCGTGCTGAAGCTCAGTGCGGCTGCCAACAGCGCGACCCGCATCGGCATCCAGATGGTCCAGCGCGATGGCACCACCGAGCGCGAAGTGCGCTTCGGCCAGGCGATCAATGTCGGCACCACCATACCGGGCACCAGCACCATGACCCTGCCGCTGCGCGCCCGCTATGTACAGACCCAGGCCGGTACCGTCGGTGCCGGTGTCGCGAACGGACAGGCGACTTTCACCATCCAGTACGAGTAGCGGCCAACGGCCGTTCCACCGCTGCGCTGCACCCCAACGTTGCCTGTTCCGCAGGCGACGTTGACTGCGTCTTGATCCCGGAAATACCAAGATCGGAGCTGCCATGAACGTATCGCAGCACGAATGTGATGCGCGTCATGAAATTCGAGTCACCCAACACAGCACCTCCGCTGCCGCAGCGTCGGCTTGGCTGAGGTCCGCTGAAAGGACCCGGCATGACAGCGCCCCATCTTGCCATCGCCGGATTGCCGCCCGAGTTCGTCGAGATGCATGGCGGTGGGCTGTACTGGGTCGTCGCTGCCGGAAGCGCGCCGGCCGACCTGGTTGGCGCAGGTGTGCTGGGTTCGGCCAGCGACGTGCAGGACGCCGTGCTGGCGACGTTGGGGCGCGGCGCCGATGCGATGCTGGCCGAGCTGCCGCCGGGGGAGGGGCCGGCGCGGTTGCGTCTGTTCCGTTGCTCGGCCGCTGCCATGCAGCGGACCCTGCGCGGTCTGGCGGTTGATCTTCCCCGCGCGGCCACCGCCGCGACCCGCCTGTGCATGGTGCAGTTTCCGCTGGCGGCGCTGGAAGGCTGGAGCGATGCCCGGCTGGCGGCATGGAACCGGCAGCTGCAAGCCTGGGCGGAGCAGGCCGGCACGGTGCTGCTGCTGCTTTGCCACGGTGAAGTGGCCACCCTGGCGCCGCGCCTGCTGGCCTTGAACCGGACCTGTTCCGGCGTCGCCCAGCTGCATCCGCACCGCGGTGCGCTGCAGCTGCTGCTGCATTACTGGGCCAACGCCCATGGCGTGGTGGCCCGCCGTGCCTTCGCGATCGAAGCGGCAGAAGGCGGGTTGCGCCGCGTGCCAGAAGAGGCGGACAGCGTGCTCTCTGCGGTCGAGGCCAGCGGCGGCGATCGTGATCTGTACCTGGCCGAGGCCGACGTGCTGGAAGGCGCTCCGCCGCTGTCGCCCGCCTGGCGGCTCCACGATGGCTGGGCGGACCTGCTGCCTTCGGCGCTGCAGGCGCGGGAGGCCACCGTGGTGCTGGCGATCCGCAGCAACGACCAGGTGGACACACTGGCACGCCTGCTGCATCGGCTGCGACGCGAGCGCGGCGACCTGCTGAAGCTGGTGGTGCGCGAGGTGCAACCGTGCCTGCGCTACGCCGACGAGCGCCTGCTGCTGCAGTGCGGCGCCAACATGGTGGTGCCGGCGGCGACCCCGCTGCCGCGGCTGCTGACGCTGCTGGAGACGGTGCAGCGGCAGCGTTGGCAGGGGCAGCTGGCGGCCGACCCCGAACCGTTGATCCGTGCCCACCGGCCACCGGAGGTGAACGGAATCGTGGCGGCCGACCGCTTCCGGCAGATCGTCGGCGAACGCATCGATCAGGACGGCAGCGCGGTGGAAAGCGCCGTGCTGGCGCTGCAGCCGGTGGCCGGACTGCGCGCGGAACAGACCCTGCAGCAGTTGAACATCCGCAGGCAGGGGGATGTGGCCTGCGTGTACCGCGGCCAGGTCCGCCTCTTCCTGTTCGGCTGCCGCCGCGATGCGGTCGAACAGGCGCTCTCCAACCTGTACCGGTTGCCCTGGCGCGAGCTGTTCGATGGCTACCAGCGCCTGGCCGAGTACGACATCGCAGCGATGAACGCCCGCGGCAGCGACTCCGAATCCGAGACGCTGCCCGCCCCTGCCGTTCCGTTGCCGCAACCCGCGGCCCCGGTCAACGAGATCGCATTCAACGCCCCCATCCCGTTCCGGCTGGGAGATTCCGCATGACCACCGACCAGCAGCTGTGGACGCTGATCGCCGCCTGTGCGCTGGTGATGATTCCGTTCGGCGTGATGCTGGGCGCGCTGTGGCGCGCGGCGCGTCGCCGCGCAGCGTCATGGCTGCCCCCACGGCACCTGCGGCGGGCGGGCGTGCGGGTGCGCGATGCGCGGAGGCCGTGATGAGCCCACAGCCGACGCCCGCTTCGCCGTTCGTGTGGTCGGACCTGCGCGGCTGGAACCTGTATTTCCTGTCCAAGGTGGTGCTGGCCTGGATGGGCGCGCTGGACCTGAAGATCCTGCCCAACCTGTTGTTCCTGGCCGCCCTGCTGGTGCCACTGCCGTGGCGATGGGCACGCATCACACGCACGGTCGTCGCCGTGCCGGTGGCCGTGGTGCTCTACTACCAGGACACTTGGTGGCCGCCCTTCCAGCGTCTTCTCGCACAGCCGGGCGTGCTCGATTTCTCCGCCGACTACTGGCTGGAGCTGGCGCAGCGCTTCATCAACTGGCAGATGGTCGCGGTGCTGGTGCTGCTGGTGGTTGCCTACCTGCTGCTGAAACCGTGGCTGCGCATCACGACGCTGAGCGTGCTGGGCATGCTGGGTATGGCGGTGGTGGCACTGCCATTGCCGGCGGGCCTGAACTGGGGGACGTCGCAGGCCACCGCAGCGACCGGCGGTGCTGACGCCGCTGCCGGCGCTGCCGGTGCACTTGCGCCGGCCAGCAACGAGACACTCAATGCCTGGCTGGCGGCCTTCTACCAGCAGCAGTCGGGCCTGAAGACGGTGTTCCCGGCGCCGGCCAGCGCTGCGCCGTTCGACGTCATCATCCTCAACATCTGTTCGCTGGCATGGAGTGATCTGGACGAAGTCGGCATGCGCCAGAACACGCTGCTGGACCACATGGACCTGATCTTCGACGATTTCAACTCGGCCACCGCCTACAGCGGCCCGGCGGCGATCCGCCTGCTGCGCGCCAGCTGCGGACAGACCTCGCACACCGCATTGTTCGACCCGGTGCCAGCCGAATGCCAGTTGTTCTCCAACCTGCAGCGCCTGGGTTTCCAGAGCGAGCTGGCGATGAACCACGATGGGCACTTCGACAACTTCATCGGGGAACTGAGCCAGTACGGTGGGTTGCAGGCACGGCCGATGGACATCAGCGCATTTCCCCGGGCGCTGGTCGCGTTCGACAAGTCGCCGCTGCGCCGCGATGGTGACGTGCTGAACGCCTGGTGGAAGCAGCGCCAGGCCGAACAGGCGCAGCAGGTCGCGCTGTTCTACAACACGATCTCCCTGCACGACGGCAACCGCATCGTCGGCGCCGACGGTCGTGCCAACGCGGCTGACTACAAGGCCCGCGCGCAGATGGTGCTGGGTGACATGGCAGGCTTCGTCGAAGCGGTGGAGCGCAGTGGCCGTCGCGCCATGATCGTCGTGGTGCCCGAGCATGGCGCGGCGCTGCATGGCGACCGCATGCAGATTCCCGGCATGCGGGAGATTCCCAGCCCTTCGATCACCCATGTGCCGGTCGGCGTCAAGCTGGTCGGGATGGGCACGCCGGCCAGCGGAGGGCCGCGTCATGTGCCCGAGCCCAGCAGCTATCTGGCCCTCTCCGAACTGGTGTCGCGGGTGTATGCGCTGAACGCGCAGTCGCCGCCGGGAGCGCGTGACTGGGACAGCCTGCTGCAGGGGCTGCCACGTACGCCCTCGGTGTCGGAGAACGAAGGCGCCAAGGTCATCGATTACGGTGGCAAGCCCTGGCTGCAGCTGCAGGGAAGCAAGGCCTGGAACCCGTACCCGGAGGACAAACGCTGATGGCCGACATCCTGGCCGTTGCCAGTACGCTTTCGGTGGAGGAGGACGACATCGATCTGCTGCGTCGCAGCCTGGGCATGCCCGGGTTGCCCTACGTGGACTTCTCGGCGCAGAACGAACGTGCCCGGGCACTGGCACGCTGGCCGTTGCTGGCCGAGCTGGAGCGGCAGCCATGAGCGTACTGCTGTCCCTGCAGGGCGTGCACGGCGGCACAGGCGTCACCACGATGCTGGCCGCACTGGGACAGGCGCTGCACGCGCAGGGCCAGCGCGTGCTGCTGGTCGAGTGCAGTCCGGATCAGATGCTGGGCCTGCATGTCGGGTTGGCCGCGCGGGAGGCCGATGGCTGGGCGCGGGCGATGCTGGACGGCCGCGACTGGCGTGATGCGGCCTTCGCCTGCGCACCGGGCCTGGCAGTGCTGCCGTACGGCCGTGTCAGCGCGGCCGAAGCCCTGCAGATCGAGCAGGCGCTGAGTCTGGCACCCGACACCTGGAATGATCGCGTGCCAGTGCTGTCGGCGCAGTTCGACTGGCTGCTGTTCGACCTGCCGCAGCGGCTGCCGGCACACGCTGCGGCGGTCAACCGATATGCGCGCTGTACGCTGCCGTTGCGCCTGGCGTGCGTCGATCCGGCAAGCCACGTCTTCCTGCAGCGGCAGCACGACGATCCGCGCCGTCTTCTGGCCAACCGGTATGACCCGGCGGTTCCGGTGCAGCGCGATCTGATGCAGCTGTGGCTGCATGCGCACGCGTCGATGCTGGTGCCTCAGCCTCTGCACGAAGATGCGCGGGTGCCGGCCGCGTTGGCCAGCAAGCAGCCGCTGGGGCAGCATGCGGCCGATGCGCTGGCGGCTGCCGACGTCGCCGGCCTGGCATTGTGGTGCCTGGCCGAGGCGGCGCGGCGGCAGGATCGGGAGAGCGGGCGATGAAGGGCGCACGCATCCACTATCTGCACTGGAACCGGCTGCGTGAGCGCGTGTACGCCGCATGGCCACTGTGCGCGCTGCTGTGGTCGCTGCAGGCGCTGGGCTGGGCGCTGTTGAGGCTGGAAGGACCTGCGTGGCAGGCGCTGGCGCCGCGGCTGCGGCGTGCGTTCCCGCAGTTGCAGGGTGAGCGCCGCTGGCGCCCCGGAGATCCACTGCGGCTGCTGATCCAGGCCGCATGGCTGTCGCTGGTGCGGCTGGTTCCGCATACCTCGCTGCGCCGCCAGCGCCTGGCCCAGGCCCGGCGCCAGCGCATCGCCGAGCTGCGCGGAGCGGCAGGACGCGGTCGCCTGCGCTACCTGCGGGCGATGCGTGATGCACCTGCCGATGTCGGCAACAGTCGCCTCGCGGCATGGCTCGCACAGCGGCTGGAGCACCTGCCACCGCGCGCGCGGCACGCGCTGACCGCCGTCACCGGCCTGGCCACGCTGGGTCTGGCCGCGCTGTGCATCACCCAGCCCTTCAGCTACCTGGCGCAGTTCGTGTTCGTGCTGCTGCTTTGGGTCATTGCGCTGCTGGTACGGCGCATGCCCGGCCGCTATGCGACGCTGGTACTGGTGGTGCTGTCGATCACCGTGTCCTGCCGCTATCTCTGGTGGCGCTATACCGCCACCCTGAACTGGAGCAGCACCTTCGACCTGGTCTGCGGTCTGGTGCTGCTGGTGGCCGAGACGTATTCCTGGCTGGTGCTGATGCTGGGCTACGTACAGGTTGCCTGGCCGCTGCGACGGCGTCCGGCGCCCTTGCCGGCCGACATCCGGCAGTGGCCCACGGTGGATGTGCTGATTCCCACCTACAACGAAGACCTGTCACTGGTGCGGCATACCGTCCATGCCGCCATGGGGCTGGACTGGCCGGCCGACAGACTTCGCATCCACCTTCTCGATGACGGCAAGCGCGAGGCGTTCCGTGCCTTCGCCGAGCAGACCGGCGTCAACTACATCACCCGCAGCGACAACCGGCACGCCAAGGCCGGCAACCTCAACCACGCCCTGACCCTGATCGACGGTGAGCTGGTGGCGATCTTCGACAGCGATCACCTGCCGGTGCGCTCGTTCCTGCAGATCACCTGTGGTTGGTTCCTGCGCGATCCGAAGCTGGCGCTGGTGCAGACGCCGCACCATTTCTTCTCGGCCGATCCCTTCGAGCGCAACCTGCAGGTGTTCCGCAGTGATCCGAATGAGGGCGAGCTGTTCTACGGGCTGGTGCAGGACGGCAACGACCTGTGGAATGCCGCATTCTTCTGTGGTTCCTGCGCGGTGCTGCGGCGTGAGGCCATCGATGCCATCGGCGGCTTCGCCACCGAGACTGTCACCGAGGATGCGCATACCGCGTTGCGCCTGCATCGCCAGGGCTGGAACTCGGCCTACCTTCGCATTCCGCAGGCGGCCGGCCTGGCCACCGACAGCCTGGGCGCGCACGTCAATCAGCGCATCCGCTGGGCACGCGGCATGGTGCAGATCTTCCGCATCGACAATCCGCTGCTTGGCAAGGGCCTGAGCCTGTTCCAGCGCTTCTGCTACGCCAACGCGATGCTGCACTTCCTCGCGGGCATACCGCGGCTGGTGTTCCTCACCGCGCCGCTGGCCTTCCTCCTGCTGCACGTCTACATCATCTACGCCCCCGCGCTGGCTATCCTGCTGTTTGTCGTTCCACACATGGCCCACGCCAGCCTGACCAACGCGCGCATCCAGGGCCGGTACCGCCGCCCGTTCTGGGGCGAGGTCTATGAAACCGTGCTGGCCTGGTACATCGCGCGGCCGACCACCGTGGCCCTGTTCAGTCCCGGCCGTGGCAAGTTCAATGTCACCGACAAGGGCGGCACGCAGGCGGGTGACCGCTTCGACTGGCGGGTGGCGCGCCCCTACCTGGTACTGGCGCTGCTGAACGTGCTGGGACTGTGCTTCGCCGTGTGGCGTTTCATCGAGGGGCCCGCCGATGAGCGCGGCAGCGTGGTCGTGAGTTCGTTGTGGGTGCTGTATAACCTGCTGATCATCGGCGGCGCGCTGGCGGTGGCGGCGGAGGTGCAGCAGGTGCGGCGCACCCACCGGGTCACCACGCGCCTGCCGATGGCGCTGCAGATACCCGATGGGCGTCGACTGCGGGGCGTGCTGCAGGACTATTCCAACGATGGCGTCGGCCTGGAGTTGGGACTGGATCCGCAACTGGCCGAAGGCACGCGCGTACACCTGCTGCTCGGGCGTGGCCGGCGCGAGTTCGCCTTCCCGGCGCGGGTACAGCGCAGCGTCGGCCATCGCCTCGGCCTGCTGCTGCAGTTCGACAACGAGCGCCAGCGCGTGGAGTTCGCGCAATGCACATTCGCCCGCGCCGATGCGTGGCTGGACTGGCATGCCGGTTACCAGCCCAAGAGCCTGCCACGCAGCCTGTGGAGCGTGCTGGTGCTGGGCTGGAAAGGCTATCGGCGGATGGGCGACTTCACGCCGTTCGATCTCGACCGCCCCGTGCACTGGAGCGGTCGCCTGCTGCGCTGGCTGGCCAGCTTCGCACCACAACGTCCGCTTCCCTCCCACCCGGCTGACCCAGCCGCTGACCCAGGGCTTCGTCCATGAGCATCCCGACCTCTCTGCGCTGGTTGCTGCTGCCGTTGCTGGTACTGCCAGTGGTGTCCGGCAATGGCGCTGCAGCACTCGTGCCGGCGCCTGCCACCGGTTCCACGCCGGATGCCCCGGCCGCGCAGGTTGCGGTACCGACCCCGACCACAGCAGCATCGGTGCCCGCGCCGCGCGGCGAACCGGCCTTGCCCGATACCTGGGCCGGCAGCGCTTGGCCCTGGCAACGGCACAGCACCTTCGCACAGCTTGGCCGCCGCCAGGACACGCTGCTGTCCGGCGTCCGCAACAGCACCACGTTCGAATTCCAGGTGCGCCGTGATCGCCTCGCGCGCGAAGCGGAACTGGATCTGAGCTTCACACCCTCGCCGTCGCTGTTGCCGACGCTGTCGCACCTGCGGGTCTATCTGAACGACGCGATGATGGGCGTGGTACCGATCAGCAACGACCAGCTGGGGCGCCCCGTGCAGGCCAAGCTGCCGCTGGACGCGCGCCTGATCGCTGATTTCAACCAGGTCCGCCTGGAATTCGTAGGCCATTACACCGATATCTGCGAAGAACCCACGCACAGTTCGCTGTGGGTCAACCTCTCCAGCAACAGCACGTTGAGGCTGGGTGGCCAGCCGCTGGACATGCAGGATGATCTGGCCAATTTCCCGCTGCCCTTCTTCGATCCGCGCGACACCGCGCGGCTGGAACTGCCGGTGGTGTTTGCAGCGGCGCCCACGCTGGCGCAGCAGCGGGCCGCGGCGGTCATGGCGTCCTATTTCGGCAGCCTGGCGGGATGGTGGCGGCAGGCCCGTTTTCCGGTGAGCTTCGGCACGCTGCCCGAGCAGGGCCACGCGGTCGTGCTGGCGGTGAATGGCCGATTCCCGCCGGTGATCGCCAACCATGCGCCTGTGCAGGGGCCGGTGATCGAGCTGATGGCCCTGCCCGAGGATCCGCAGCGCAAGCTGCTGCTGGTGCTCGGCCGCAACGATGATGACCTGCAGAAGGCCGTTTCGGCGATGGCGGCCGGCAATGTCCTGTTCCGGGGCCGCCAGGTCGCGATCGACGAAATGAAGCCGTTGGCGCCACGCAGGCCGTACGACGCGCCGAACTGGGTGCGTACCGATCGCGCGGTGCGCCTGGCCGAGCTGCTGGACTATCCGCAGCAGCTGCATGCCAACGGGGTATCGCCGCAGCCGATCACGGTCAATCTCAACCTTCCACCGGACCTGTTCATCTGGCGCAACCAGGGCATTCCACTGAACCTGCGTTACCGCTACACGCCGCCGTTTGGCAGTGATGAGTCGCGGCTGGGCGTGGCGATCAACGACCAGTTCATTTCCAGCTTCCCGCTGGTGCGCCGCACCGGCAAGCAGGGCGTGGCGGAAATCCGCCTGCCTGTGCTCGCCGGTGATGCCGGCGCCGACGATGGCCGCCTGTTGATTCCGGCGCTGAAGCTGGGTGACCGCAACCAGCTGCGGTTCGACTTCAACTTTGCCAGCGTGATGGGCAGTGCCCAGCGCGACCACTGCCAGACCGTGCTGCCGCCCAACCTGCAGGCGGCCATCGAGGAGGATTCGACCATCGACTTCTCCGGCTTCCATCACTACATGGGGCTGCCGGACCTGTCCGCGTTCGCGCTCAGCGGCTTCCCGTTCACACGCATGGCGGACCTGTCCGAGACCGTGGTGCTGGTGCCGCCGTCCGCCAGCGAGGCGCAGGTCAGCCTGCTGCTCAACCTGATCGGAGGCCTGGGCGTGCAGAGTGGGTACCCGGCCTACGGGTTGCGCCTGTCCGCGGACTGGAAACAGGCCAGTGCGCTGGATGCGGACCTGCTGGTCCTGGGTGCGTTGCCGGATGAGCTGCGCGGCAGCCAGCAGCTGTCACTGCTGATCGACGACCAACGCAGCCGCCTGCTCAACGGCCAGTGGCCATCGCCGGAGCTGGCGGTGCAGCAGGCCCGTCGCGGCAGCCGCGCGGGCGATCCTGCGGTCACCCGCGTGGCGGTCACCGCACAGGCGCCCTTCGCGGCCATCGTCGGCCTGCAGTCGCCCCGCCATGCACAGCGCAGCATCGTCTCGCTGGCGGCCAGCCATCCGGCCGACTATCAGCTGCTCGATGATGCACTCAGCGACACCGGCAAGCGCGAAGCCATTGCGGGATCGGTGGCGATCCTGCGCAGTTCCGGCATCAACAGCCAGTTCGTGGGCGAACACTACTACGTGGGCGCGCTGCCGTGGTGGCTGCTGCTGTGGTACCACCTGGCCGATCATCCGGCATTGCTGGCCGTGCTGGCCACGCTGGTGGTGCTGATGGTCGCCTTCCTGCTCTGGCGTGCACTGCGCTGGGTCGCCGCGCGGCGCCTGGATGCGGGCAAGGAATGAGCCGGACCTCGCCGCCGCTGCTGATGGCGTCCCGGCTGGTGCTGCTGGGTCTGGCCGGGACCGGCGCATGCGCGGCACAGGCGCTGCCGCAAATGCCCGGCGGCACTGCGGCCGAGCAGCGGCAGTGGTTGTTGCAGCAGGTACGCATCGGCGAGGCGACCGGGCGCCAGAGCCTGATCGAAGATGCGTTGGCACGGCTGCGCATGCTGGCACCGGATGATCGTGGAACCCTGCTGGCGATCCTGGAGGTGCAGTTGTCGCAGCAGAAGGTGGAGGATGCGACCGCGACGCTGCAACGATTGCGGCAGGTCGGTGCGGGCAGTCGCGAACTCGCTGCGGGTGATCGCCTCTGGCAGGCCTACCAGGGCGATCTGCAGCAGGAGCTGCAGCAGGCACGCCTGTTCGCAGCCGGTGGCCGCAGTGCCGATGCGCTGGCGATCTACCGCCGCCTGTTCAATGACGCGCCTCCGGGGTTGCAGCTGGGGCTGGAGTACTGGCGTCTGCGTGGCGCGCAGGCGGATGGCCGCGCGCTGGCGATCCGGGAGCTGACCGCATTGGACCAGGCGTATCCAGGCAACACCGGGCTGCTGCAGACGCTGTCGCAGCTGCTGTTCGCGGCCGGTCGCGACGATGAAGCGCTCGACGCGCTGCGGCGCATGGGCGGCAACCCCGACGCCCGCGGGCTGGCTGCCGATGCCGAGTGGGCGTACCTGCAGGACCAGCCCGCCGACGAGCGCGGCGTGCGTCGCCTGCAGGCGTTCATCACCCGCAATCCCACCTTCAATGACATCGCCCTGGTGCGCGAGCGCTATGCCGAGCAGCACAGGCAGGTCAGTGATCCGGCCTGGCGGGCGGGTCTGCGTGGCCAGCAACTGCTTGAACGCGGGCGCGATGCCGAGGCCGAACGTGCCTTCCAGCAGGCGTTGCGGGCCTATCCGCGCGAAGCCGCCTTCCTGGGCGGATTGGGCATGGCGCAGATGCGGCAGGGCCGTCGCGCGTCGGCGATCAGCCTGTTCGAACGCGCGATCCAGGCCACGCCCGTCGGTGAGAGCAGCGACAAATGGCGCGACCTCATTGCCAGTACGCGCTACTGGCTGCTGCTGGACCAGGCCGATGCCGCACTCGGTGCCGGTCGGCTGGACGAGGCGGATGCGTTGTACGCGCAGGCGCAGCGGCAGCAGCCACGCGAGGTCAACGCACGGCTGGGACAGGTGGATGTTGCCGTGGCCCGTGGCGACGACGCCTCAGCCGAACGCCAGCTGCAGGCCGCGAGGCGGATGGCGCCGAACGATGCCAACGTGATCCGCAGGTTGGTGCAGCTGTATGGGAGGACCGATCCGCAGCGTCTGGAGACCTTCATCGATGCGTTGCCGGCCGCGCAGCGCCGGTTGTACGCCGAGGATCTGCGTCAGCTGCGGATCAGTCGCCTGCGCGAACGACGTGAGCAGGCCCTGGCGGCCGGCGATGCGGAGGCCGCCCTTGCGCTCGGGCATGAGCTGCGCATGGAGCTGCCCGCCGATGCGTGGCTCGCCCGTGCCCTGGCCGTTGAGCTGCAGGCCGCGGGTCAGCCTGCCGAGGCCGATGCGGTGGTCGCGGACATGGTGGCGCGCAATGACAGCGCTGAAGCACGCTACGCGCAGGCGCTGTATCTGTCCGGCACCGATCGGCTGCCGCAGGCACTGGCAGTGCTGGACGGGGTGCCGCGGTCGGAATGGGATGACGATATCCGCGCACTGTCCGTACGGCTGCGCCGGCAGCAGCTCATCGATCATCTCTGGTCGCTGCGCGCGCAGGGACGCGAGCCGGAAGCCATCGCCCTGCTGCAACAGCAACCGGCCAGTGCCGAGAACAACCTGCTGCTGGCCGACTGGGCGCGCCTGCGCGGCGACCACCCGCAGGCCCTGCAGTATTACCAGCGGGTACTTGCGGAGCAGCCGGACAACGTCGATGCACAGCTTGGCCAGGTGCAGGCCTGGATCGGTGCCGGCGATCTGGACAACGCGCGGCGGCAGATGCGGCAGTCGCCCCCGGTGGTCGCCGAAGATGCGCTCGGCCAGCAGCGCCAGCTGGCCGGCATCTGGACCGACCTGCACGAGGACGCCAAGGCATTGGCGATCCTGCGCGCGCTGCTGGCCCGCAGGGACGGTCCGGATCCACAGTCCTGGCGCGACGCGGCGCGTCTGGTGCGCCGCGAGGATCCGCAGCAGGCCCTGGACATGTACGCGCAGGCGATGGCCGACAACGGCCTGCTGGCCGCAACGCAGGCACAGCCGCGCGACAACCGCGCGCTGACCCTGGCCAGCCGCGAGACCGCGGGGGACGACTGGCTGCGGCGCAGCCTGCGCAGCGACGTGGAAACGCTGTACCAGCAGGAAAATCCCACGCTGACGGTGATGCAGGATACCGGTCGTCGCAGCGACGGAACGCCCGGCATTTCCCGCCTCGGGCGCGACACCCGCATCGCGCATCTGGATGCGCCGTTTGCAGGCGGGCTCGGCTGGGCGCGCATCGAACAGGTGCACTTCGACGCAGGGCGGTTCCGCACCGGCGCCGACGGCACGTACGACGAGGATTTCGGCAGCTGCGACCTGTCGCTGCTGCGTGCCGACGGCTCCCGGCTGCAGGCCCCGGGATGTACCCGCTTCGTGCATCAGCGGCGCAGTTCCGGCGCAGGTTTCGCGGCCGGCTGGCGCACGCTGGACGATCGCTGGAATGTCGACCTTGGCCATACGCCGTCCCACTATGTGATCGGCAACTGGCTGGGAGGCATCACCGCCAATGGCGATCTGGGCCGTCTCGGCTGGGGGGCGACGCTGTCGCGGCGGCCGATGACCAACTCCCTGCTGTCACAGGCCGGCGCCCATGACCCTCGCAGCGGCATTGCCTGGGGTGGGGTGACCGCCAATGGCATCACCTTCAGCCTCGGCTTCGATGAGGGCGGACGCAATGGTGTCTGGTCGAACTGGAGCTGGCACCGGTTGACCGGTCACAACGTCGCGGACAACACGCGTGCGCGTGCGATGGTCGGCTGGTACCACAAGCTGATCCAGCGTACGGACATGCGCCTGGACGTCGGTACCACGGCCATGTACTGGCGTTACCAGAAGGATCTGGGCGGCTACTCGCTGGGCCAGGGCGGCTACTACAGCCCGCAGCGCTATGCCTCGTTGAGCCTGCCGGCCAGCTTTGCCTGGCGCAATGATCTGTGGTCGCTGCGGGTGGACGGGTCGGTCAGTGTGTCCAGCGCGCGTACGGCGTCGATCAGCCGCTTCCCGGACCAGGCGCTGATCGAGCGTGTGGTGGCACAGCTGGAGCCGCAGTACGGTGCCCTCGCGCTGGACGAGGCCGGCCTGTACACCGGCGACAGCCGCAGCACCGGCACCGGCTATCGGCTCTACGCGGCCGTGGAGCGGCGGCTGGGCGATCACATCGTCCTGGGCGCGGCGGGAACCCTGCAGCGCAGCCGTGACTTCTCGCCGAACACATTCCAGCTCTATCTGCGCTATACCTTCAAGCCCTGGCAGGGCAACCTGCCGCTGCCCGTGTCGCCGCTGGTGCCCTATGGCGAGTTCCGCTGACCCGCAACGCCGCCGACTGCTGCAGGCGACGGCCGCCTTGCCGTTGCTGGCCATGGGCGCAGGGCGTGCGCTCGCAGCGCCGCGCTGGCCGGCCTGGCAGGTGCTGCTGGACAGCAGCCTCAGCAACGACGGACGCATGATCGACCGCAGCCAGGATGACCAGCGCAGTACGTCGGAAGGGCAGTCGTATGCGTTGTTCTTCGCGCTGGTCGACAACGATCAGGCGCTGTTTGATCGCGTTCTGGGCTGGACCCAGGACAACCTGGCCGGGGGCGATATGCGGCAGCGGTTGCCGGCCTGGCTGTGGGGCCGCGATGACAAGGGCGGCTGGCGCGTACTGGACGACAATCCGGCGTCCGACTCCGATCTGTGGCTGGCCTACGCCCTGCTCGAAGCGGGGCGGCTCTGGCACCGTCCTGCGTTGCAGGCCATCGCCGGGGGCATGCTGGGGCAGGTACGGGAAAAAGAAATCGTGCAGCTGCCCGGTCTCGGGCCGATGCTGCTGCCGGGACCGCAGGGATTCGTCGAAGGCGATGCGACCCGGGTCAATCCCAGCTATCTGCCGCTGCCGCTGCTGCGGCGCTTTGCCGCGGCCGATCGCAGCGGGCCCTGGGCGGAACTGGCGGACAACGCGACCACGCTGCTGGAGCAGACCAGCCCGCATGGCTATGCACCGGACTGGGCGGCGTGGCAGCAGGGACGCTTCGTGGTCGATCCGGTGAACGGAGCGGTGGGCGGCTACGACGCGATCCGCTGCTATACGTGGGCAGGCATGACGGCCCCGCGCGATCCGTTGTTCCGGCGGCAGCTGGCGGCGTTGTCCGGTCCGCTGCAGCGCCTGCGCAGCGGTGCGGCACTCTGGGAAAAGGTCGATACCCGCAGCGGGCAGGGGCAGGGCGAAGGCAACTATGGTTTCCGCGCCGCTGTACTGCCCTGTGTGCTGGCACAGCGCGAGCAGGGGCTGGCGAAGTCGCTGCTGGCCAGCCTGCCCAGCCCGGAACAGCAGCGTGCCGAGGCACCGGCCTACTATTCGCAGATGCTGGCCCTGTTCGGCCGGGGCTGGGCCGAGGGCCGCTGGCGTTTCGGCGTGGATGGCCAGCTGCGACCGGCATGGCGATGAGTGCAGCACCCGCCCGCCGTGACAGCGGGGCCCTGCCCTGATTACTCCAGCGCGAAGCGCAGCACGAACAGCACGGCCACCAGCCACACCGCCGGATGCACCTCGCGCCAGCGGCCAGTGCCGGCCTTCAGCGCGGCGTAGGCGATGAAGCCGAAAGCCAGTCCATTGGCGATGGAGTAGGTGAACGGCATCGCCAGCGCGCACAGGGCCGCCGGCACCGATTCGGTGAGGTCGCTCCAGTCCACTTCCACCAGCTCGCGCAGCATCAACCCGGCAACGAACAGCAGGGCCGGTGCGGTGGCGTAGCTTGGCACCATCGAGGCCAGCGGCGAGAACAGCAGGGCGGCCAGGAACAGCGCGGCGACCACCAGGGCGGTGAGGCCGGTACGGCCGCCCACCTGCACGCCCGAGGCACTTTCGGCGAATGCCGTGGTGCTGCTCGTGCCCAGCATGGAGCCGGCGACGATTGCCGTGCTGTCGGCCAGCAGTGCACGGCCGAAACGCTTCTGCGCACCCGGCAGCTTCAGCAGGCCGGCGCGGCCGACCACGCCGTACAGCGTGCCGGTGGCATCGAACACCTCCACCAGCACGAACACCAGCACCACCTGCAGCAGTACCGCGATGGGGGCACCGCCGTCGTGGTGCAGCAGGCCCGGCAGGTCCAGCTGCAGGAAGGTCGGCGCCAGGCTCGGCGGCAGGGACACCAGTCCCTGGTACTGCACGTCGCCCAGCGCCCAGCCGGCCCCAGTGACCGCCAGGATGCCGATCAGGATCGCACCACGGATGCGGCGCGCCTCCAGCACGGCGATCAGCAGGAAGCCGGCCAGTGCCAGCAGCGGTGGGGCGGTGTTGAGCGGACCCAGCGCCACCAGCGTGTCCTCGTTGCCGATGATCACCCCGGACTTCTGCAGGGCGATGATGGCCAGGAACAGGCCGATGCCGGCGACGATGGCCGAGCGCAGTGACGAAGGAATGCCGGATACCAGCCAGGCACGCACGCCGGTCAGCGACAGCACCAGGAACACCAGGCCGGAGATGAACACTGCCGCCAGCGCCTGCTGCCAGGGCAGGCCGGCGGCACCGACCACGGTGAAGGCGAAGAACGCGTTCAGGCCCATGCCCGGAGCCATGCCGACCGGGAAATTGGCTGCCAGCGCCATCACCGTGGAGCCCAGCGCGGCCGCCAGGCAGGTGGCGACGAATACCGCGCCCGCATCCATGCCGGTGGTGCCGAGGATTTCGGGGTTGACGAAGACGATGTAGGACATCGTCAGGAAGGTGGTGACACCGGCCAGCAGCTCGGTGCGCACGGTGGTGCCATGCTGCTGCAGCTGGAACAGGCGTTCGAACAGGGACATGGGGCTTCTCGTGAAGGTGTCGCCATGAAGCGGGCGACCCACAGAAGGAGAAAGGCCGCGCGAGCGCGGCCTTTCCTGTTGCGTTACTTCAGCGCCTTGAAGCGCAGGCGCTTCGGCGCAGCGTCATCGCCCATGCGGCGCTTCTTGTCTTCTTCGTACTCGCGGTAGTTGCCCTGGAAGAACTCCACGTGCGAGTCGCCTTCGAAAGCGATGATGTGCGTGGCGATGCGGTCCAGGAACCAGCGGTCGTGCGAGATCACGAAGGTGTTGCCCGGGAACTCCAGCAGCGCGTCTTCCAGTGCACGCAGCGTTTCGATGTCCAGGTCGTTGGACGGTTCGTCGAGCAGCAGCACGTTGCCACCCTGCAGCAGGGTCTTGGCCATGTGCAGGCGGCCACGCTCACCACCGGACAGCGAGCCGACCATCTTCTGCTGGTCCTGGCCCTTGAAGTTGAAGCGTCCGATGTAGGCGCGCGACTGGATCTCGATGCCGTTGATGTTGAGGATGTCCAGGCCACCGGCGATTTCCTGGAAGACGTTGTGGTTGCCTTCCAGCTTGTCGCGGCTCTGGTCCACGTAGGACAGCTGCACGGTCGGGCCGATCACGATCTCGCCCGAATCCGGCTTCTCCTGGCCGGTGATCATCTTGAACAGCGTCGACTTGCCGGCGCCGTTCGGGCCGATGATGCCGACGATCGCGCCCGGCGGAATCAGCATCGACAGGTTGTCGATCAGCAGGCGGTCGCCGAACTTCTTGGACACGTTCTTGAACTCCATCACCATGTTGCCCAGGCGCTCGCCCGGCGGGATGAAGATTTCGTTGGTCTCGTTGCGCTTCTGGTAATCCTGCGACTGCAGCTCTTCCAGGCGGGCCAGACGGGCCTTGCCCTTGGAACGGCCGCCCTTGGCGTTCTGGCGCGACCACTCCAGTTCCTTCTGGATTGCCTTCTGGCGGGCCTTTTCCTGGTTTTCTTCCTGCTTCAGGCGCTCATCCTTCTGCACCAGCCATTCGGTGTAGTTGCCCTTCCACGGAATGCCGCGGCCGCGGTCCAGTTCCAGGATCCACTCGGCGGCATTGTCCAGGAAGTAGCGATCGTGGGTAACGGCCACCACGGTGCCGGTGTAGCGCGCCAGGAACTGTTCCAGCCATTCCACCGACTCGGCGTCGAGGTGGTTGGTCGGTTCGTCCAGCAGCAGCATGTCCGGCTTCTGCAGCAGCAGGCGGCACAGCGCGACGCGGCGCTTTTCACCGCCGGACAGGTTGGCGATCTTGGCATCCCACGGCGGCAGGCGCAGCGCATCGGCAGCCACGTCCAGCTGGTTTTCCAGGGTGTGCGCGTCGCCGGCGGCCAGGATCGCCTCCAGGCGCTCCTGTTCCTTGGCCAGCGCGTCGAAGTCGGCGCCTTCCTCGGCGTAGGCGGCGTACACCGCCTCCAGCGCAGCCTGGGCCTGCAGCACTTCGCCCACGCCTTCCTCGACCGACTCGCGCACGGTCTTGTTCGGGTCCAGTTCCGGTTCCTGCGCCAGGTAGCCGACCTTGATGCCCGGCTGCGGGCGTGCCTCGCCCTCGAAATCGGTGTCCACGCCGGCCATGATCTTCAGCACGGTCGACTTGCCGGCGCCGTTCAGGCCCAGCAGGCCGATCTTCGCGCCGGGGAAGAAGGACAGCGAGATGTCCTTGATGATCTGCCGCTTGGGCGGGACCACCTTGGACACGCGGTTCATGGTGTAGATGTATTGCGAGGACATGAGGTCTCCGTAGGCGCGACCCTGCGCCCGACCGTCACGGGAGGTTTCCCGGTGCGGCAGCGGGCACAGACTTGAATGGAATACCGCCAATTATAGCCGGAACCGGTTACCCGCCGCGCCACGGGGAGCCGGCCGGGCTGGCCGCGGCCTGAATCGCCGTCACAGTCCTGAAGCGGGAAGCGTTTCCAGCCGGAAACGGTTCAGATCCGGTGCGCAATATGGGGTCACCACCCACCCAAGCAGAGGTCTGACATGCGCATCAATCGAGTAATGGCCGGAGCCGTGGCCTCTGTGCTGGCGCTCGGCGCGGTTGCCCCGGCATTTGCCGACGACGACCATCGCGGCCGCGGCCACGACCGCCGCGAGTGGCGGGAGGATCGCCGCGAGTGGCGACAGGACCGCCGTGACTGGGAGCGCGACCGCCGCGAGGCCCGGCGCGATTACCGGCAGGACCGCCGCGAGTGGCACCGTGACCATGACCGCTACTACCGCCCGGCACCGCCGCCGCGTGTGGTCTACCGCCCTGCCTACGGCCCCGGCTATGGCTGGAAGGTGGGCCACCGCTACCGCGACTACTATCGCGGCCCGATCTACGTGGTGAACGACTATCCGCGCTACCACCTGCGCCGCCCGCCGCATGGCCACCAGTGGATCCGCGATGACCGCGGCAACATGCTGCTGGTGGCCATCGCCACCGGCGTGATCGCCCTGTACGTGCTCTGCTGCCGCTGAGGATCGCGGTGGGGTACATATCCCTACCCAACGTAATGGTATCTGACCCCGCAACTTCACTCGGAACCATACGGGGCCGGATTCCTTCGAGGGATCCGGCCCCGTCCGTTTCGGCCCCAGCCGGCCGGTGCGGGGCTACAATCAGGGGCTGAGCCGTACACCCCCTTTCCCTGCCTGCTGGAGTACCCGATGTTCCCGCGTGACGTCCGCATCGAATCCTACGATCCCGAACTGGCCAAGGCCATCGCCGCTGAGACCCAGCGCCAGGAAGACCATGTCGAGCTGATCGCCAGCGAGAACTACACCAGCCCGGCAGTGATGGAAGCGCAGGGCAGCCAGCTGACCAACAAGTACGCCGAAGGCTATCCGGGCAAGCGCTACTACGGTGGTTGCGAATACGTGGACATCGCCGAGCAGCTGGCGATCGACCGCCTCAAGCAGCTGTTCGGCGCCGACTATGCCAACGTGCAGCCACACAGCGGCTCGCAGGCCAACCAGGCCGTGTACTTCGCGCTGCTGCAGCCGGGCGACACCATCCTCGGCATGAGCCTGGCCCACGGCGGCCACCTCACCCATGGCGCCAAGGTGAACGCTTCGGGCAAGCTGTTCAACGCCGTGCAGTACGGCGTGAACGACCAGGGCCTGATCGACTACGACGAAGTCGAGCGCCTGGCCCTGGAGCACAAGCCGAAGATGGTCGTGGCCGGCTTCTCGGCCTACTCGCAGGTGATCGACTGGGCACGCTTCCGCGCCATCGCCGACAAGGTCGGCGCCTACCTGTTCGTCGACATGGCCCACGTCGCCGGTCTGGTCGCTGCCGGCGTCTATCCGAGCCCGCTGGACCACGCCCACGTCGTCACCTCCACCACCCACAAGACCCTGCGCGGCCCGCGCGGCGGCATCATCGTCGCCAAGGGTGCCGATGAGGATCTGGTCAAGAAGCTGCAGTCGATCGTGTTCCCGGGTATCCAGGGCGGTCCGCTGATGCACGTCATCGCCGGCAAGGCGGTGGCCTTCAAGGAAGCGCTGGAACCGGCTTTCAAGACCTACCAGCAGCAGGTGGTGAAGAACGCCCAGGCGATGGCCAGCACGCTCATCGCGCGCGGCTACAAGATCGTCTCCGGCGGCACCCAGAACCACCTGATGCTGGTGGACATGATCGGCAAGGATGTGTCCGGCAAGGACGCGGAAGCGGCACTGGGCAAGGCGCACATCACCGTCAACAAGAACTCGGTGCCGAACGACCCGCGTTCGCCGTTCGTGACCTCCGGCCTGCGCCTGGGTACGCCGGCGGTGACCACCCGTGGCTACACCGAGCAGGACTGCGTGGATCTGGCCAACTGGATCGCCGATGTCCTCGATGCGCCGAACGATGACGCCGTGATCGCCCGCGTGCGCGATGCCGTCAGCGCGCAGTGCCGCAAGTACCCGGTCTACGGTTGATCGGCTGATGGGGTCGGATCCCGTCCCGCAGGGAAGGGCTCTGACCCCGGCGCAGGGAGAGCAACGCACATGGATGAGCGTATGGATGAACGTCTGCACAAGCGCCTGCACCTCGTGCAGGCCCTGCTGTTCGGGCTGCCAGGCGTGCTGCTGGGAGGCACCGTGGCCCTGGTGGGCGTGTACTCCGGCCTGACGCAGGAAACCCGCCTGCCGAGCCGGCTGCTGCTGGTGTGCTGGGGCACCGCCGGGACGCTGGGCATTGTTGCCTGGTTGTACATCGGCGCCGGTTTCCTGCTGCAGGGCCGGTCTGGCCTGCAGGCAGTGGGCCGGGTGTGGTGGGCGTTGCTGGCGCTGGGCGCGTTGGCTGCGGTGCCCGCCGTCGTGCTGGGGCTGGTGGTCGGCATGACCGAGCGCATGGACGGCTTCAGCCTGTTGCTGTTCGGCCCGCCGCTGCTGCTGCCGGCGGCGCATCTGGCCTGGTTGCGCTGGCGGCCTGCTCACCCTCCGGGCGCCTGACTTTTCAGGCAGGTCGCATGGTGGTGCAGGGATCGCCTGTCCAGCCTCACGCATCAGGGTGTTTCCGAGTATTGGGATGCATCTGGGACGGCTGCAGGGTTGCCCTTGACGAGGGGGCCGTACAGCACATGAAATTTGCCGGAAAGCCCCTTCTCAGGTACCTTTGCGACGCTGCCATGACCGTGGCATTTAGGTTGTCCCCTGAGCCAGGCGTTCCATGTATTGCCCCTTCTGCCAACATGCCGATACCCGGGTCATCGACTCGCGCGTCTCTGAAGACGGCGCGACGATCCGCCGTCGGCGTGAGTGCGAGGCCTGCAACGAGCGCTTCAGCACCCTGGAAACCGTCGAACTGAAGCTGCCGGCCATCGTCAAGAGCGATGGCACCCGCGAGGCCTTCGACCAGCGCAAGGTACGCGCCGGCTTTGATCGCGCGCTGCAGAAGCGTGCCGTGCCGGAAGACAAGATCGAAGCGGCGGTGCGTGCGGTGGTCCACCAGCTGCGCCTCAGTGGTGAGCGTGAAGTGCCTTCGATCAAGGTGGGCGAGTTCGTGATGAACGAGCTGCGCAAGCTCGATCACGTGGGGTACGTGCGATTCGCTTCGGTCTACCGCAGCTTCGAGGATGTGGCCGATTTCCGCGAGGAAATCGAAAAACTCGAACGCGAGCTGCCGGCCAGCACCGAACAGCTGCAGCTGTTGGGCGATGTGATCGCCCTGGCCAAGAAGAAGAAAGGCTGACCGCCTCTGCCTGGTTCGGTGCCGACCCTGGTTGGCACCGATGGCCGCATCCACTGGTGGGTGCCAACCTTGGTTGGCACCGACGGCATGGATCAGCACCGGCAGCGTTACCATGGCCAGATGACCACCCCATTCTCCGTCCTCGACCATCTGCACATGGCCAGCGCGCTGCGCCTGGCCGAGCGCGCCGCCTACACCACCCGCCCCAATCCGATGGTCGGCTGCGTGATCGCCCATGGTGAACGTGTGGTCGGGCAGGGCTGGCACCAGCGTGCCGGTGGCCCGCATGCCGAAGTGTTCGCGTTGCGCGAGGCCGGTGGCGAGGCGCGTGGTGCCACTGCCTACGTCACCCTTGAGCCCTGCGCGCATTACGGGCGCACACCCCCGTGCGCACTGGCACTGATCGAGGCAGGTGTATCGCGTGTGGTCGCTGCGCTGCGTGATCCCTTCCCGCAGGTCGATGGCGGCGGATTCGACCTGCTGCGCGGCGCCGGCATCGAGGTCGCCGAAGGGCTGATGGCGGCGCAGGCACGCGAGCTCAACAAGGGCTTTCTGTCACGCGTGGAGCGCAATCGCCCGTGGCTGCGGGTGAAGCTGGCCGCCAGCCTGGACGGGCGTACGGCGATGGCCGACGGCACGTCCAAATGGATCACCGGAGCAGCGGCGCGCGAAGACGTGCAGCACTGGCGTGCACGCGCCGGCGCGATCCTGACCGGTGCCGATACCGTCCTGGCTGATGATCCGATGCTGACCGTGCGCCTGCGGGACGTCGACGTGATGCCGCCGCTGCGCGTCGTGCTCGATTCGCGCCTGCGTTCGCTGGAATGCAGCCGCGTGCGCGAGGGTGGGGCACCCACGTTGTACCTGCACGATGCGGCGGTCAGCGCACCGGATGCCGCCGATGCCGAGTTCGCCTGCGTGCCCGGTGCCGACGGCCGTCTCGATCTTGGCGCGATGCTGACCCTGCTGGCCGGGCGCGGCATCAACGAAGTGCATACCGAAGCCGGCGCTACGCTGGCCGGTGCGCTGCTGCGCGGCGGCTGGGTGGATGAGCTGCTGCTGTACCAGGCGCCCACCCTGCTGGGTGACCGGGCCCGCCCGCTGCTGGCCGGGCTGGGCATCGAAGCGATGCAGCAGCAACGCCGGCTGCGCGTGGTCGAGCAATGCCAGGTGGGTGAGGACCTGCGCCTGCTGCTGCGGCCGTAGCATGGGCAGGTGGCGGACGAGACGGACGCGCGGTAGCGGGGGTGCTCAGTCGTGGAGCAGGCTTGGGGGAACATCCCCCGTGATACGCCGGTCCCATGCCTCGAACGGCAGCAACCTCAGCAGAATGGCTTGGTACAGCTGGTCTGAACGGGCCTCATGCACGTCGCCATGGCGATAGGAGGACCACCCCACCACATGGGTGCGATGCAATGCCGCCGGTGCGCTGCGAAGGTGGGCGGCGTAGGCGCTGAAGAACACATCGCTGTGCTGCGCCTGCCCGCCAGGCCCGGCCTGGCGCAGTGCCCGGTACAGCGCGAACGTGGGCGCCGGATCGGGCAACGCGCAGGCGAGCGTGAATTGACCGATCTCGGGACTGCCCAGCGGCAGGAACGCCTCGGCGTGGCAGGTGGCCGCCGACAGTCGCGCCAGCAGTGCATCGGTGACATCCTGCATCACCGCCGCCGAGGGCGGCACGATCTGCTGCTGCCGCAGCCAGGTGGGCAGATCATCGAGGCTGCGCTGCCAATCGATTCCGTTGCGAGGAACAGCGGCAGCGTCCCACAGGGCCAGTTGGTCGCGCGCAGCCGGATCGTGCTGAAGAACAACACGCGCCTGCAGCGTGTACTCCTGTTCCGGCGTGTGTGGCGCGGCAATGCACACGCCGGTGAACAGAAAGGACAGAGCGGCGAGCAGGCGCATGTATGGGGCCGGGAAGGGTGCTGCAGGATCGGCCCCGGCACCCTGTGAAGCAATGCAAGAAGTTGCAAACGGGGTCATGCAGCGCATGCCCCCGCTGCGATGCCATCATCACGCGATCAGGTGCATTCGAGTGACGCCGGGCATGGCCCGGCGCGACCGCTTAGCGGCTCAGGTGCATTCGTCGGTCCACATCATCTCGGCCAGCGGGCGCAGTGCCTTGCACTCCTGCGTCATCTCCTCGGCCGACTGCACCTGCGCTTTGGCCTTCAGCTCTTCGGCCATCGCGTCCACGCCGCTGATCTGGTCCGGTGCGATCTTCGCCACGCAGCTGCGGTGCTGCTGCAGCAGCAGGTCACAGCCGGGTATGCCGGTCACTTTCGGCGCGTGGGCTGCCTGCGCGTCCTGCATCCAGTCCTCGAACGGTGCCAGCGCACCGGCCACGGTGCCCACCAGATCATCGAAGTTGCCGCTGTACCAGTAGCCGTTGTCCTTGGCCGGGTACAGGGTGAAGGCGCCGCTGACCGGCACGCGTGCACCACTCTGCAGCGCCTGGGTGTAGGCATCGGTGAACTGCTTGCGCGAAGCCGGGCTGGCATGGTCGGCCAGGCTGGCGGCGAACAGCGGACGGACCTTGCCCAGGTCGGGCACCTGGCAGGTGTAGGTGATCCGCGCCAGCTTCTGGTCTTCAACGTATTCGTTGTCTTCGATCACGCTCTGGGTTGCGCGGCACTTCGAATCACGCAGCGCCTTGGCGTACAGCGCTTCGGTGGCCGCAGCGTCGACCTTGGCGCCGGTGCTGGCCAGTACCGTCTGCCAGGGTTCGGCCAATGCCTTGGCCAGCGCCCCCGGGTTCGGGGTCACGGCGTCCTGGCCCTCGAACGCCGGCTTCAGCGCGTCGTTGAGTGTGCGCGTGGCGGCCGCGTCGTCTTCCAGCAGCGTTCGGGCATAGAGATCGAACGTCAGTTCGGGGCTCAGCTGCGTCGAGGCGGCGCTGGCGAACAGCGGAGCGCACAACAGTGCAGTGGCCAGCAGGGAACGCAGGGGGGTCTTCATGACAGTGATTCCGGGTCCAGAGGCGCGCAAGCCTAGCGCATTTTCCGCCGTTGCCGCAGGCTAGGAAGCGGGCCCCTTGCGGCGGCCGTTCGATCGCACCACGAGGATCGGGCAATGCGCTTCAGGCGGGTGACCACGTCGTCATCGTCGCGGCTGCGTGTTGTCGAGGGTGCCTGACCACAGATCACGGTAGGTGTCATGGATGGCCCTGCAGTATTTCATTGAGTATTCCCGGCCGAGCATCTTCAGATGCTCGGCCATGTTTTTATGAAGCGCTGCGCCCTGCTGGTCTAAGTCGTCCGGATAGTGGCGTGCTGCGAATTTCATCTGTGCGTCCAGCATCAGATCACACGCTGGAATGCCGGTGAACACGGCGACGGAGTCAGCATCGATCCGTTCGTCCCACTCCTCGAAGGGGAGCAATCGCTCAAACAGCGCAGAGCCAAGATTGTTCAGGGTGCCGCCGATCCATGGGCCAGTGCTGCCGAGACGGTAGAACGAGGCTTCCGCCTGGTGGATGCGGTCGGGGGCATCACTGACAATCGCAGCGTATTGATCGAGGAAGGCCGCGAATCGCTCTTCATCCTTGTCCGGATGGAAATATCTGCGGTTCTCGCGGTAAAGGTCAAAGGCCGCCGATACGTCCGGGAGCAGGCATTGATAGCGCACCTTGTGATGTTCTGGCGTGTCGCGCTTCACGGCCTCGATTCCCGTGATCTCGCAACGGATGCGCTGGGTGCGTGCATGTATTGCCTCGGCTGCCGACGCGTTGAACACTTCGTCCAGACCTCCAAAGGCATGCAGCCCGTACGTGCTGGATGCGATGTGAGGGCAGTCAGCGTCCGCGGTCTCCAGGCTGCTCTTGAGGAGGTCCCTGGCGCGCTCATCATCGTGGGCAATGACCCGTATGTACGCATCAAACGTTGTTTCCAGTGACAGCGCGGCGGGTTCCGCTGCGCGCGTGGCAAACGGTACGGAAAGTAACAGGGCAAGGACGGCTTTCAGCATGGCATGGACGGGAACGCTTGAGGGCCCCCAGAGCATCGGGCGTGCCGGCCCGGCAATCCATGCAACCTGTCCGAAAAAAAACGGGCCCCTTGCGGGGCCCGTTCGATCGCACGACGAGGATCGGGCAATCAGAAGCTGGCGCGGACGCCGGCCGAGAACTGGGTGACATCGCGCTGGCCGGAGACTTCTCCCACCAGGCCCCAGGTCGGGGTGAAATTGATCTGGCCACCGACGGTGCCGACCCAGGTGCCCTTGAAGTCGTTGCCGCCATCCATGTAGCCGGCCTTGGCCCACGCTTCGGTCTTCGGCGAAGGCTTGCCACGCACGCCCATGGTGGCGCGGGCCAGGTTGGTGTGATCCTTCAGGTGTTCGCGGCCGAACAGATCCGATTTCAGGGTCAGCTCGGCGTTCTGGCGCACCCAGGCGATGTCGGCGGTGTAGTCCAGACGGTCCGTCCACGGCATGTGGTAGCCGATGCCCAGCTCAGGCTGGTCCAGTTCGAACTTGGCCGACGCACCGGTGAAGTGGTAGCTCTTGCTGGTACGCGACCAACTGCCGAACACGTGCACCTGCTCGGCCAGCGCGAACGAACCGCGCACGTAGCCGCCGTCAAGCTTCGGGTCGTTGAAATCGCTGTCGTCGGTCTTGACCTGGGTCCAGCCACCTTCGACGTAAGTGTAGCTCAGCCCTTCGGCGGCCGAGGCCAGCGGAGCGACGGCCAGCAGGCTGGCGATGATCAGGAGCTTGCGCATGGGAATTCCTGTGAATTGCAGTCCATTGGCGGGCGCGCCGGAGGCGCAGCCCGTGGCGACCTCATGTCGTCCGCGGCGAATTTTAATGAAAGTTTTACAAAATGCGAGAGACAGCCGTCACAGGCTGGGCAGGCTTGGGGTCAGATCCGTTTTCCGCCGGGAAACGGATCCGGCCCCGGGCATCCCCACCCCGTTCAGCCCGGGCTGGTACACTGTCCACGCCGGTTCGCCGGTATACAAACGTCTTCAGGGCGGGGTGCAACTCCCCACCGGCGGTAGGTGCGCAAGCACGAGCCCGCGAGCGCCCCGGCCCACGGCCGGGGGTCAGCAGATCCGGTTCAAGGCCGGAGCCGACGGTCATAGTCCGGATGAAAGAAGACGGTGCCACAGGGCTCATGCCCTGCGTGCGCCTGTTTGCCTTGCGGCGTTTTTCGCTCACATCCTGCGGAGAACGTTACTTGTTTACTGGAATCATCGAAGGCGTCGGCCGTCTGGCCGCACGCGAGTCCATCGGCGGCGATGTCCGCTTCACCTTCAATGTCGGCAACCTGCCGTTCGATCACGTGCAGATGGGCGAAAGCATCGCCATCAACGGTGTCTGCCTGACGGTCATCGCATTCGACGCCAACAGCTTCCAGGCCGATGCCTCCACCGAGACGCTGGGCCTGACCACGCTGGGCCAACTCGAGCAGGGCGCGGTCATCAACCTCGAGCGTGCCATGCGCCCGACCGATCGTCTGGGTGGGCATCTGGTCAGCGGCCACGTTGATGGCCTGGGCCAGGTGCTGTCCATCCACGATGACGCGCGCGCCCAGCGCTGGCGCTTCGCCGCGCCGGCCTCGCTGCTGCGCTACATCGCCAAGAAGGGCTCGATCTGCGTGGACGGCGTCAGCCTCACCGTCAACGAAGTGGACGAGGAAGGCTTCGAGGTCGCGCTGATCCCGCATACCGTGGCCAACACCGCCTTCTCCGCCTCCGGCGTGGGCAGTGCGGTGAACCTGGAAATCGACCTGGTCGCCCGTTATGTCGAACGTCTTGTTGGCGGGCACCTGCAGGGAGGCGCAGCATGAACTTCGCGCCGATCCCCGAGATCCTGGAAGACATCCGCCAGGGCCGCATGGTCGTCATCGTCGATGACGAGGACCGCGAGAACGAAGGCGACCTGATCATGGCTGCCGAGCTGGTCAAGGCCAGCGACATCAACTTCATGGTCACCCACGGCCGTGGCCTGGTGTGCCTGCCGTTGACCCGCACCCGCGCCGCCGACCTGGGCCTGGCGCCGATGGTGCAGGCCAACACCGCGCAGTTCCAGACCAATTTCACCGTCAGCATCGAAGCGGCCGAGGGCGTGACCACCGGCATCTCCGCCCATGACCGCGCGCATACCATCCGTACCGCGGTGAAACCCAACGCGCGGCCGTCGGACCTGCACCAGCCCGGCCACATCTTCCCGCTGATCGCCCAGCCGGGCGGCGTGCTGACCCGCGCCGGCCACACCGAAGCGGGCGTGGACCTGGCCATGCTGGCCGGGCTGGAACCGGCCGGCGTACTGGTGGAGATCCTCAACCCGGACGGCAGCATGGCGCGTCGCCCGGAACTGGAAGTGTTCGCCCGCGAGCACGGCCTGAAGATGGGCTCCATCGCCGACCTGATCGCCTACCGCCTGGCCACCGAGAAGACGGTCGAACGCGTCGATGAGCGCGACATCGATACCGAGTTCGGCCCGTTCAGGCTGGTGACCTACCGCGACCGCATCGCCCACGACCTGCACTTCGCCCTGGTCCGCGGCACTCCGGACGCTGGCACGCCTACCCTGGTGCGCGTGCAGGTGGAGAATCCGCTGGCCGACCTGCTGCACTGGCGTCGTGACGATTTCGGCGTGGCCGCCACCGACGCGCTGCGTGCGATCGCCGCCGAAGGTGCCGGCGTGATGGTGGTTCTGTCGGCGCCGCGCGATGGCGAGGCGCTGCTCGCCCGCCTGCGCCAGCAGCCCGCACCGGTGGTGCCGGGCAAGGACAAGGATGTGGGCCAGTGGCGCCGCAATGGCGCCGGTGCGCAGATCCTGTCCGATCTTGGGCTGGGCAAGCTGCGCGTGCTGGGCACGCCGCGCCGGCAGATCGGCTTGGCCGGCTATGGCCTGGAAGTGGTGGAGACGGTGGCCCTGTAACGGTCGCCCCGTGGGGTCGGAGGCCGCGGTGCGGGATCCGACCCCGGTAGCGCCGGGCCATGCCGGGCGGATGCCAGGCCCCCGCCAACCACGGCCGGGGCCCATCCACGCTAGAATTACCCCTTATCGAGTCCCCCAAGCCGCATATGAGCCACTACGAAGGCGATCTTCGCACTCCCGAGTCGGCGCGCTTTGCCATCCTGGCCAGCCGCTGGAACGCCCGCATCACCGATACGCTGGTGGCCGGCGCACGCCAGAGCCTGGCCGGCAACGGCATCACCGAAGCCAACATCGACGTGATCCGGGTGCCGGGCGCCTGGGAACTGCCGCTGGTCGCCGCACGCCTGGCCGCCGCCCATGAACACGCCGCCATCCTCACCCTGGGCTGTGTGATCCGCGGCGACACCCGTCATTACGAACACGTGGCCGACCGCTGCGCCGAAGGCCTGATGCGCGTGCAGCTGGATTTCGGCGTGCCGGTACTGAACGGCGTGCTGGCGGTGGAACGCGTAGAAGATGCCGAGGCCCGCGCCGGCGGCAGCCACGGCAACAAGGGCGAGGAAGTCGCACTCGCCGCATTGGAAATGGTCAATCTTCTGGAGCAGCTGCCATGAACAAGAACACCCAGGGCAAGCCCTCCGGTAAACCCGTCCGCCGCGATGGCATTGATCCGGTGCTGCGCTCGCGCGCGCGCCGTCGTGCCGTGCAGGCCGTCTACGCGTGGCAGATCTCCGGCGGCAACGCACAGTCGCTGATCGCCCAGTTCGCGCATGAGCAGGCCCGCGAGATCGCCGATCTGGCGTACTTCGAGGCGCTGATGCACGGCGTGCTCGACAACCGCACCGACATCGACGAAGCGCTGGGTCCGTATCTGGACCGTGGCATCGAGGAAGTCGATGCCATCGAACGTGCGGTGCTGCGCCTGGCCGCGTACGAGCTGCGCTACCGCCTGGACGTGCCGTACCGCGTGGTGATCAACGAGGCCATCGAATCGGCCAAGCGCTTCGGCTCCGAACACGGCCACACCTACGTCAACGGTGTGCTGGACCGCGCCGCCGTGGAATGGCGCAAGGTCGAATCGGGCCACTGACCCGATCGCTGTAGAGCCGTGCCCTGCCTGGCTCACCGCGCAGGGCAAGGCTGCGTCCGGTAGTGTGGCGCGTGATCGAACTGCAGCCGCGCATGGCCCGGCTGCTACATAAGAGCAGAACGCCCCATGTCCCTGGCCGAATTCGCCCTCATCGACCGTATCCGCGCCCGCACCGCCGAGCGCGATGACGTGCCGCTCGGCATCGGTGACGATGCCGCGCTGCTGCAGCCGCGCGCGAATGAACAACTGGTGGTGACCGCCGATACACTCAACAGTGGCGTGCACTTCCCGGTGGTGACGCCGGCCTTCGATATCGGCTGGAAGACGCTGGCGGTCAATCTGTCCGATCTTGCGTCGATGGGCGCGCGACCGGCCTGGTGCACCCTGGCGCTGTCATTGCCGGAAACGTCCGAAGACTGGATCGAGGCATTCGCCGATGGCTTCTTCGCATTGGCCGACCAGCATGACGTCGCGCTGATCGGGGGTGACACCACGCGCGGACCGCTGTCGTTGTCTGTCACCGCGATGGGCCAGGTGGGCCGTGGCCAGGCCCTGCGCCGCGACCGTGCACAGGCCGGCGATGACATCTGGGTCAGTGGCACGCTGGGGGATGCGGCAGGTGCGCTGCGCCTGTGGCAACAGGGTGCGTTGAACGTGGCCACGGCCACGTTGCTGGCCGACTATGAAAGCCTGCGCCAGCGCCTGCTGCGGCCGACGCCGCGTGTCACCCTCGGCCTGCGCCTGCGTGCCTTCGCGCATGCGGCAGTGGATGTGTCCGACGGACTGCTGGCCGATCTCGGCCACATCGCCCGCCGCAGTGACGTGGCAGCGCATGTCGATACCGATGCGTTGCCGATCTCGCACGCGCTGCGTGAGCTGCTCGGCCGCGATGGCGCGCGCGACTGCGCGTTGCGGGGCGGAGACGACTACGAGTTGTGCTTCACCGCGGCCGCCGACCAGCGCGACGCGCTGCATTACCTCGCCGAATCGCTGGACCTGCCGCTCACCCGCATCGGTCGCATCGCCGAAGGGCAGGGCGTGCACGTGGATGGCGAAGCGGCCGACGGTGGTTATCAGCACTTCGCCTGACGAATGAGAACGCCGGGCATGGCCCGGCGCTACCGTCCTGACACGGACGGCGTTCATGCACAGGGCGGCGCCTCATGCAGGCGGCAGCACCTTGCCCGGGTTGAGGATGCCATCCGGGTCCAGCGTGGCCTTGATCGCGCGCATGGTCGCCAGGGTGGCGGGAGTGAACGCCTGCGCCATGAAATCGCGCTTGGCCAGGCCAATGCCATGTTCACCGGACAGTGTGCCGCCCAGCGCCAGCGTCAGCGCGAAGATCTTCGGCAGCGCCGCATGCGCTCGCGCGCTCTCATCGGCATCGTCCGGGTGGTACAGGATGTTGACGTGCAGGTTGCCGTTGCCGGCATGGCCGAAGGTGACGATGGTCAGGCTGTACTCGCCTGCCAGCGCCTGTACCCCAGCAACCAGGTCGGGAATGCGCGATACCGGCACCACCACGTCTTCGTTGATCTTGCCGGGCGCAACGCTGCGCAGCGCGGGCGACAGCGCCTTGCGCGCCGCCCACAGCTGGTCGCGTGCGCGGCCCTCCATCGCGACGTCCAGTTCGATCATGCCGTCGCCTTCGGCAGCGCTGGCCAGCGCCTGCAGCAGGTAGGGCAGGGTGTCGTGGTCGCCATCGGCCTCGACCAGCAGCATCGCGCCGGCCTCCGGTACGTCGGCGCCATTGAGGCGCAGCAGTTCCAGGCTGCGCGCGTCCATGAACTCCAGGCGGGTCGGTACCACTGGCTGCGACATCAGCCGCGATACCGCGGCGGCGGCGGCATCGGCATCGCGGTACAGCACGCGCAGTCCGGCCTGCGCGACCGGCAGCGGCGTCAGCTTCAAGGTGGCTTCCACGATCAGCGCCAGGGTGCCCTCGCTGCCCACCAGCAGGTGGGTCAGGTCGTAGCCGGTGGCATCCTTGGTATAGGCGCCACCGCAACGGATCACCTCGCCGGTGCCGGTGACCGCGACCAGCCCCAGCACGTTGTCGCGGCTGGTGCCGTACTTCACCGCGCGTGGGCCACCGGCATTGCAGGCGAGGTTGCCGCCGACGCTGCAGATCTCCGCGCTGGACGGGTCCGGCGCCCAGAACAGCCCATGCGGTGTCAGCGCCTGCTGCAGGGCGCCGTTGAGCACGCCAGGTTGCACCACCGCGCAGCGATCACCGGCACGGATCTCGACGATGCGATCCATGCGGGTGAACGACAGCACGATGCTGCCCGGCAGGGGTACCGCCGCGCCGGTGGTCCCGGTGCCCGCGCCACGCGCGACCAGGGCCACGCCGTGCACACGGCAGGCGCGGACCAGCGCCTGCACCTGTTCGGTGTCGGCCGGCAGCGCGACGGCGGCGGGGCGTTGCCGGCGCCATGAGTTGTCCTGCGCATTCGCCTCCAGCGCGGTGTCATCCATGCGCCAGCCCTCCGTGCCCAGCAGGGCGGACAGTTCGGCAACCAGGGCAGCGGGCAGGGCAGGATTCATGTTGGATCTCGTGGAACAACCGGTACGGAGTGGATGGCCTTGCAGGCGGCCTCTGCGCCGGGCATCGGCACGGCAGCGTGGGTGATGATCGAGCGCATCAGCAGTCGTCCAGCCGGAACGCGTCGCGCAGCCAGTGCAGCTGTGGCGGTTCGCCGCTGGCCTCGACCACGTCGAAGCGGCAGGGTGCACCGGCCAGTGCAGGATGCGCCTGCAGGTACAACTGTGCGGCCTGTACCAGGCGCCGGCATTTGCGGGGGTCGACCGAGGCGGCAGCGCCGCCGAAGTCGCTGCGCGCGCGGTACCGCACCTCCACGAAAACCACGGTACCGGCGTCGTCCATCACCAGGTCCAGTTCACCGCTTCGATAACGGACATTGCGCGCGCGTGGCTGCAGCCCGGCCTGTTGCAGGTGCAGCTCGGCGGCGGTTTCCACCGCCGAGCCCCGCTGCGTGCGCTCAGCGACCACCGACGATCGGCATCGGCCGGCCGCCGCTGAAGGTCGACCACGCCGGCTGGCGCAGGATGTTGCCATTGCCATCGAGGAACAGCGTGCCGGTGGCGCCTTCCAGGCCGCCTTCGTTGGCCAGCTTGTCCAGATAGCTGCTGATCTTCCACGCGTCGGCGCCGAAGGCGAACAGGCGGCCGGCGGCACCGCGCGCGCTGGGCAGCGTGCTGGCGACCTGGCTGGCCGACGGCAGGCCGGAGACACTGCGCACGTTCCAGGCTTCATTCGGGTAGACGATGCCGTCCAGTGCCACGTCCTCCTCCACCTTGCCGCTGCCGATGGTCAGCTGGGACGTGCCGACGCGGGTGGCGCCGCCGACACCGGCCAGCGCCAGCTGCGGCGCGAGCAGCCGCGCCTGCGGGGCGCGCACGGCGAGAAACACAGCGTCGACCTGGCCGGCATTGCGCACCTGGGCGCCGACATCGCCCACCGCTTCAGCGACCGATACCGTGGCGGCCACCTGGCCACCGCGCTGGGTGAAACGCTGGGAGAAGGCCGCGGCGGCGCGGCGGCCGGTATCGTCGCTGCTGCTGATGACCAGGGCGCGATTGCGCTCACGGCCACGCAGGTATTCGGCGGCGACGATGCCGTCGTCTTCCGGGGCGAGCGAGAAGCCGGCGCTGCCGGCCGGCGGTGAATCCTTGCCACGGTTCAGCGCCAGCACCGGCACCTGCAGCGGCTGGCGGCCGTATACCGCGTCCACTTCATCGCGGCCCAGCGGGCCGACGACGAAGTCGGCACCGGAGGCCACTGCCTTGTCGTAAGCAGCCAATGCACCGGCCGGCGTGCCGGCGGTATCGAAGAAATTGATGTCCGGGCGGCGGCGCGATTCGCCGTAATAGGCGGCGAGCAGGCCATCGCGCACCGGCTGTGCCGCGGTGGCAAGGCGTCCACTGAGTGGCAGCAGCACGGCCAGCTTCGCCGGCGGGCGGTAGCCATCGCTCATTGCCGGCGGGCGCTTGCTGGTATCGAACTGGGCGGCACCGTCGCGGTCGAACGGACGCGGAAGCGGCAGGCCGCGGGCGATCAACGCACGGCCGGCGAAGTTGTACAGCGGATCGTTGGCCGGCAGCGCGGCGGCACGGCTGCGCAGGGTGGCATCGTCGAGGGTGCCAAGCAGGCCTGAAATGGCCGCCTGGTTCTCGTTGCGCGCGCTGCCGGTGAGGCCGGCCTGCGCGCGTGCGCGGTCGCTGGCGGCGCCGAAGGCATCGCCAGTGGCCTGCAGGGCCTGGGCACGGGCGAGCAGCCAGCGCGTGCGCAGGCCGGGTGCGACGTTGTCGCCATTGTCCTTGAGCAGGGCCAGCGCCTGTGCGGGTTGCTTGTCAGCCAGTGCCAGCTCGGCGCCGGTCAGCTGGTAACGCTGCAGGCTGGCACCGGACAGCTGGCGGGCGCTGAGCTGCCCCAACAGGCTGCGCGCGCGGGTGCTGTCGCCGGCCAGGTGCCACGCCCAGGCTGCATCGGCCAGGGCATTGCTGCGCGCGCTGCCGCGCAGGGTGGCCGCCAGGCCCTCCAGCTGCATCGCGGCGTCGCGCGGCTTGCCCTGTTCGATCAGCGCCAGCGCCTGGCTCTGGGCCGGCGATTCGGGCGCGCTGGTGAAGCTGGTGGTGGCACAGCCGGCCAGGAGCATCAGCGACAACGAAAGGGCGGAGATGCGTGCGGCGGGCTTGTTCATGATCGGGTCCATGCGATGAGGGCAGCGGCCTTGGCCAGGTACACGCTAGGATTCTACCCTTGCCCCGTGAGTACCGCTGAAATGAGTGTCCCCACCCTGTATGTCGTCGCCACGCCGATCGGCAACCTGGCCGATCTGAGTCCGCGCGCACAGGAGGTGCTGCGTTCGGTAGCGGCGATCTGTGCCGAAGACACGCGGCGCAGCGGCCAGCTGTTGTCCCATTTCGGCATCCAGCAGCCGCTGGTGGCGCTGCACGAGCACAACGAAGACGCCCTGGCGCAGCGACTGGTCTCGCGCCTGCAGGCGGGCGAATCGCTGGCGCTGGTCAGCGATGCCGGCACGCCGCTGGTCAGCGATCCCGGCTTCCGCCTGGTGCGGGCCGCGCGCGCGGCGGGCATCCGGGTCAGCCCGGTTCCGGGTGCCTGTGCCGCCATTGCCGCGCTCAGCGTGGCCGGCCTGCCCAGCGATCGCTTCAGTTTCGAGGGATTCCTGCCGGCCAAGGCCAGCGGGCGCCGCGACCGGCTGCAGGCGCTTGCCGGCGAAGTGCGCACGATGGTGTTCTACGAATCCTCGCACCGGATCGCCGAGTCCCTGGCGGACATGGCTGCGATCTTCGGTGGTGAGCGGCCTGCGGTGCTGGCGCGGGAGCTGACCAAGCTGTTCGAGACCGTGCTGGATGGCGATCTGGCGGCCTTGCGGGCAACGGTCGAAGCCGACGAGAACCAGCGCAAGGGTGAGTTCGTGGTGATGGTGCAGGGGGCCGGCGACGACGAGGAAGCGCAGCTGGCCCATGGCCGTCGCGTCTACGCCACATTGAGCGAGCACCTGCCGCCGTCGACCGCCGCCAAGCTGGCCGCCGAGCTGACCGGCGCACCGCGCAAGGCGTTGTACGGCCGGTAGCGCCGGGCCATGCCCGGCGTGCGCGTCGCGCGGCATCGAACAGCCACCGGGCAGGAACCACCCGCGTACGCTAGAATGCGCGCTGGCGGAGCCGGCCAGACAGTCGCGTCATCCCTTGCGGGGTGCCGAGGAAAGTCCGGGCTCCACAGGGCAAGGTGCCAGGTAACGCCTGGGCGGCGCAAGCCGACGGAAAGTGCAACAGAAAGATACCGCCTACGTCTTCTTCGGAAGGCCGGTAAGGGTGAAATGGTGCGGTAAGAGCGCACCGCGAGTCTGGCAACAGACCGGCACGGCAAACCCCACCTGGAGCAAGACCAAATAGGGATCCTTTGGCGCGGCCCGCGTTGGATCCGGGTAGGTTGCTTGAGCGTTGCGGTGACGTAACGCCTAGAGGAATGACTGTCCACGACAGAACCCGGCTTATCGGCCGGCTCCGCCTCCATTCACTTCTGCAGCGCCAGGCCATGCCCGGCGGCATCCTGGCCGCCGTTCAGAAGTCGATGCGGCTTCCGGCGACGAATACGCCCTGCGGCCCGAAGCGGCGTTCATGGATCTGCCCGTGGCCATCACCATCGATCAGCAGCACGGTGCTGGCACGGGTGCCGTAGTCGTCGCCGCGGATGAAGGCCGGGCTCAACCAGCGCTCGCGTTCCAGTCCGATGCCGGTGTCCGGCAGGTCACTGTCGGCAGGACGATGTTCGTCGGCGAGGGCATTCCACAACGGGGCCAGATCCCTTTCGCTTTGCGAAGCAGATCTGACCCCGTCTTCTTCCAGCCAGGCCGTCAGCGCGGCCATCAGCCGCTGTGTCTTCGGCCAGGGGGCATCCAGTGCACCGTTGGACATGCCATGCACGCCCGGCCCCAGGCGCTGCCGTTCGGCAGGGTGGTTGCCCAGATACTCCAGGCTGTCGCTATCGGCCAGCAGCAGGTTGAACGGGGCGTAGGCGCCGGCCACGGCCGCCAAGCGGTCGATATGCACTGCGGCCGGGTCGCGGCCACGGAGGAAGTCGGCCACCAGCGCGCCACGCGAGGGACCGGTCTGGGCGGCCAGCGGATCGCGCACATTGGTGACCACCGCCATCCGGCCGCCGGCACCGACGCCGGCCCAGCCTCCTCCGGAGCGGAGGTCGCGCCCGCCGATGACGGAGGTCTCATCCTGCCACCGGGTCAGCGCCGCAGTGGGGCGGGCGTGGAACTCATCACGGTTGCCGGTCATCACCAGCCGCCAGCGCGGGTGGTGCATCCAGCCAAGAGCAAGCAGGCACATGGCGTCATTGTGCCCGGTTTGCGCAGTCTGGCGCCGCTTTCAGCCCCTTCCCGATGAATGCGGGGGCGATGTTTCACGCCCCCTGCACAGGCCTGAACTTCCGTTCAATCTCAAAAATTGAGACGGATCAGCAACTTGTGGATAAGCCTTGAACAATTCTCTAAAGGTTGTTGCAAGCCATTGATGTGGCTGGCGATTTCCCTGCGGAAAAGTTGTTGACAACCCTTCGCTCGCTGCTAAGGTGGGCATCAGAGGGAAATCCGGGTGTTTTGTGGGTTTTCGTGGTTCAATGTTTCACCGGGCGAAGGACAAGGTGCAGGCGTCGTGTTTCAGGGCGAGACGGCCATCACAGTTGACGACAAGGGGCGCATGGCGGTTCCCACCGCTTACCGCGACCTCGTCGCGCGCGCCAGCAACAACCGTCTCGTGTTGACCTACAACCCGTTCGAAGCCGGCTGCCTGTGGCTGTATGCCGAGTCCGAATGGGAGCGGGTCCGCGACGATGTCATGTCCAAGCCCAATACCCAGCGCGTCGTGCGCCTGTTGCAGCAGAAGCTGGTCGGCTCGGCCGCCCACCTGGAGCTGGACGGCAACGGTCGTATCAGCATTCCCGCCAGCCACCGCGGTGCGGTGGGCATAGAAAAGAAGGCGGTATTGCTCGGTATGGGCGACAAGTTCGAATTGTGGAGCGAGCAGGCGCATCGTGCCCTGATCCAGCAGACGTTGTCTGACGAGGATCTGGGCGATGGGTTGCTCGACCTGAAGTTGTGAGCCGGGGTGCCCGGATGCGCCCAGAAGCGCAGGCCGGTCACCTTCCGGTGTCGCAGTCGCCGGCGGTGCACCTGCCGGTCCTGTACACCCAGGTCCTGGACGGCCTGAGGGTGATCGAAAACGGACGTTATCTGGATGGCACGTTCGGTCGTGGCGGTCACGCACGTGGCGTGCTCACCCAGTTGGGGCCGGAGGGACGCCTGCTGGTCATGGACAAGGATCCGGAAGCCATCGCTGTGGCCAAGCGCGACTTCGCGCCGGACCCGCGCGTGTCGATTTTCCGTGGCAGCTTCGCCCAGCTGCTGCAGTGGAACGAGACCGCTGAAGGCCTGGATGGCGTGCTGTTCGATCTCGGCGTGTCCTCGCCGCAGCTGGACGTGGCCGAACGTGGTTTCAGCTTCGGCAAGGACGGCCCGCTGGACATGCGCATGGATCCGGACAGCGGCGAAAGCGCCGCGCAGTGGATCAACCGCGTCGAAGAGCGCGAGATCGCCGACGTGCTGTGGACCTACGGCGAAGAGCGGCAGAGCCGGCGCATCGCCCGCGCCATCGTTGCCCGCCGCGAGAAGCAGCCGTTTTCCCGCACCGCCGAACTGGCCGAACTGATCGCGTCGGTGATGCCCCGTGGCAAGGACAAGATCCATCCGGCCACCCGCAGTTTCCAGGCCATCCGCATCCACATCAACCGCGAGCTGGCCGATCTGGAAGCCGGGCTCGACGCGGCGGTGGAACGGCTCAAGCCCGGCGGCCGGCTGGCGGTCATCAGCTTCCATTCGCTGGAAGACCGTATCGTCAAGCAGTACATGAACCGTCTGGCCAAGGCGCCGCCTGCCAACCGCCGCCTGCCTGAAGCGGTCGCGTTCGTGCCGACCCTGGACCTGATCGGCGGGGCCATCAAGGCCACGGACGACGAACTGGCCGCCAACCCGCGCGCGCGCAGCGCCGTGCTGCGCGTGGCCCAGAAGCGGGAGGCCGACGCATGAGCCGCCTGCTGCTGATCATTCTGCTGGCCTCCACCGTGGCCTCGGCGATCGGCGTGGTGTTCGTGCGCCACCGCCACCGGCAGACGTTCATCGAGCTGTCGCGCGCCGAGCGTGCGCGCGATGACCTGAACATCGAATTCGGCCGCCTGCAGCTGGAACAGGCCACCCTGGCCGAAGCCAACCGCGTCGACCGCATCGCCCGTGAAAAGCTGGGCATGAAGTTCCCCGAAGCCGCCGACGTAGTGGTGGTGCGCCCATGAGCAAGACCGGCCGCAACCGTCCACGCAACGCCTTCAACCTGCGCCAGCGCCTGCGCTGGGTGGCGCTGGCGCTCGGCCTGTGTTCGGTGTCGCTGGTCGGCCGCGCGGCCTACGTGCAGATCATCAACAGCGATTTCTACCAGCGCCAGGGCGAGGCCCGCTACCTGCGCGAGCTGCCGATCAAAACCTCGCGCGGCATGATCACCGACCGCAACGGCGAACCGCTGGCGGTCTCCACCCCGGTGGCCTCGATCTGGGTGAACCCGCAGGACCTGCTGCGCGCCCCTGACCGCATTCCCGAACTGGCGCAGGCCGTGGGCATGTCGGTGGACGAGCTGAGCAGCCGCCTGTCGCAGAAGTCGGACAAGGAATTCATGTACCTGCGTCGCCGGATCAATCCGGACGAGGCAGAAAAGGTGGTCGCGCTGAAGATTCCAGGCGTGGCCGCGCAGCGCGAGTTCCGCCGCTTCTACCCGCAGGGTGAGGCGATGGCGCACGTGCTGGGCTTCACCAACATCGACGACCGCGGCCAGGAAGGCCTGGAACTGGCGTTCGACGAATGGCTGCGCGGCAAGCCGGGCGCGAAGCGGGTGATCCGCAACCGCAAGGGCGAGACCGTCGAGAGCGACCTGCTGCGCGCCGCCGAACCGGGCAAGGACCTGACCCTCAGCATCGATCGCCGCATCCAGTACCTGGCCTTCAAGGAACTGCGCAATGCGCTGGTGGCCAACAAGGCGGCCGGCGGTTCGATGGTCATCATGGACGTGACCACCGGCGAGATCCTGGCCATGGTCAACCTGCCGACCTACAACCCGAACTCGCTGACCGGTGCGTTGCCCGATTCGCGCCGCAATCGCGCGGTGACCGATCTGGTCGAACCGGGCTCGACGATGAAGCCGTTGACCATCGCCACCGCGCTGCAGGCAGGCGTGGTGACCAAGGACACCATCGTCGACACCAATCCGGGTTACATGACCCTGGGCCGCTTCACCATCCGCGACGTGCCGCGCAACAACGGGGTACTGAACGTGACCGGCGTGATCACCCGCAGCTCCAACGTGGGTGCCGCCAAGGTCGCGGCGAAGATGCCCGACCAGACCTTCTATGACGGTGTGCGGCGCTTCGGCTACGGCTCGGTACCGCACAGCGGTTTCCCGGGTGAGTCGGGAGGTGTGGTGATGCGTCCGGGCCGTTGGTCGGGAACCACCAAGACCACCATGTCCTATGGCTATGGCCTGTCGGTCACGCCGTTGCAGATCGCCACCGCGTACTCGGCGCTGGCCAACGGTGGTCGCCTGATCGCACCGACCTTCGTCAAGGGCCAGCGCAACGAAGGCCAGCAGATCATCGACGAGAACGTCGCCAAGCAGGTGGTGGCGATGATGGAAACGGTGGTCACCCAGGGCGGCGCCAAGCAGGCGGCGGTCCTGGGCTACCACGTCGCCGGCAAGACCGGTACTGCGCGCAAGGCCGGCCCCGGCGGCTACGAGCGCGGTCACTACAACGCGCTGTTCGCCGGCGTGGTGCCCGCCACCAACCCGCGCTTCGCCACTGTCATCGTCATCAATGATCCGCAGGCCGGCAAGTTCTACGGCGGCCTGGTGTCGGCGCCGGTCTATCACAACGTGATGGAAGGCACTCTGCGCCTGATGGATGTGCCGCTGGACGACCTGCAGTCGTGGCTGGCCGCGCAGCAGTCCGGAAAGATGGGGCACTCGGCCTCGATCCTGCCGGCCCCGCCGGCCGAGACCGCGTTGCCGGTCGATGCCGCCGCCGAATTCGATGCCGCGCTGCCCAGCGCGCAGGTCCAGACGCCGCCCGTCACGGGAGGCACGCAATGAGCCCTTCGATGTTGCTTTCGCAGTTGCTTCCGGACGTGGCCCTCGCGGGCCATGATCCCGTTCTGACCGGCCTGGTGCTGGACAGCCGTGCCGTACGCCCCGGCAATGCCTTCGTGGCCATCGCCGGCTTCGGCGCACATGGCCTGGGCTTCGTCGATCAGGCGCGCGCGGCGGGCGCCGGCGCGATCCTGTTCGAGCCGCCGGCACCGGACGATCTGCCCGCACCGGCCGATGCCATTGCGGTACCGGGCCTGCGCGCACGCATGGGCGCAATGGCTGACCAGTTCCACGGTGCACCGTCGCGGGCAATGGCGATGGTGGGGGTCACCGGTACCAACGGCAAAACGTCCACCGTGCAGCTGCTGGCCCAGGCCTGGCATCTGCTGGGAACGCCCAGTGGCAGTATCGGCACGCTGGGTGCTGGACTTTACGGCGCGGTCGAGCCGACCGGCTTCACCACGCCGCTGGTGCTGCAGATGCATGCCCTGCTGGCGCAGCTGCGCGACCAGGGCGCGCGCGCGGTGGCGATGGAAGTCAGTTCACATGCGCTGGACCAGGGCCGCGTCGATGCCGTGCATTACGACGTGGCCGTGTTCACCAACCTCACCCGCGACCATCTCGATTACCACGGCGACATGGCCAGCTACGGCGCGGCCAAGGCCCGCCTGTTCCATCGTCCCGGCCTGAAGGCCGCGGTGATCAACCTCGACGACGCGTTCGGGCGCCAGCTGTTCGCCGACCTGCCGGCCGGCGTGCTGCCGATCGGCCTGAGTTCGCGCGGTACCGACGGCGCCGTCGTGCTCGCCGACGCACTGCAGCTTGATGGCCGTGGCATCGCCTTCGACCTGGTGATCGAAGGCCAGCGCGCGGCCGTCCGTTCGCCGCTGCTGGGCCGCTTCAACGTCGACAACCTGCTGGCCGTGGCCGGCACCCTGCACGCGCAGGGCCAGTCACTGCCGCGTATCGCCGAGGTGCTGTCGGCGCTGCAGCCGATCCGCGGCCGCATGAACCGCCTTGGCGGCGAGCAGGGCCTGCCGACCGTGGTCATCGACTACGCGCACACGCCGGATGCACTGGAACAGGCACTGGACAGCCTGCACGGGCATCTGCAGGGCACGCTGTTCTGTGTGTTCGGCTGTGGCGGCGAACGTGACACCGGCAAGCGCCCGCAGATGGCGGCCATCGCCGAGCGGCTGGCCAACCAGGTCATCGTCACCGATGACAACCCGCGCGGCGAGGACGGTGACCGCATCGTCGCCGACATCCTTGCGGGATTCACCGATGCCGGTGCGGTGACGGTGCAGCGCAACCGTGCGCGCGCGATCGGCCTGGCCGTGAAGCGCGCCGGTGCCGGCGACATCATCCTGATCGCCGGCAAGGGCCATGAGCCCTACCAGGAGATCAAGGGCGTACGCCACGACTTCGACGACACCGAAGTGGCGGCCGCTGCACTGGCTGCCAAGGCCGGTGTGCTGGCGGCGGAGGGTGCACGATGAAGCGCACCCTGCTGTCGCTGATCGCGCACTGGGCTGGCGGCGAGATCCACGGCGACGATGTCGCCATCGATGCCATCAGCAACGATACCCGCAGTCTCGGCCCGGGCAGCCTGTACGTGGCCCTGCGTGGCGAGCGTTTCGATGGCCATGACTTCGCCGCCGACGCGCAGGCCCGTGGCGCCAGCGCGCTGCTGGTCGAGCGCCTGCTGCCGGTCGAACTGCCGCAGGTGCTGGTCGCCGACAGCGAACTGGCGCTGGCGAAGATCGCCACGGGCATGCAGCGCGACCGCAGCACCGAGGTCTTCGCGATCACCGGCAGCAACGGCAAGACCAGCGTGAAGAGCCTGCTGCTGGCCATCCTGCAACAGGTGGCACAGCACACGCACAAGGTGGTCTACGCCAACCCGGGCAACCGCAACAACGAGATCGGCCTGCCACTGGCGGTGATCGATGCGCCGGAAGATGCCGACTACGCCGTCTACGAGATGGGCGCCGGCAAGCCGGGCGACATCGCCTACCTGACCGATATCGCCCGCCCGCGCTATGCGCTGGTCAACAACATCGCGCCTGCGCATCTCGAGCGGATGGGCAGTCTGCTCGGCGTGGCCACCACCAAGGGCGCCATCTACGCCGCACTGCCGGCCGACGGCGTGGCGGTGATCAATGTCGATGATGCCTACGGACGCTGGTTCGAGCAGCACTTCGTCGGCGTCCCGCCGCGCTGCCGCGTGCTGCGTTACGGCCTGGAACACACGGCCGACATCACCGCGCGTGACATCCGCGCCGGTGCGCAGGGCAGCCAGTTCACGCTGGTCTCGCCGATGGGCGAAGCACGCGTGGTGCTGGGCCTGCCGGGCCGCCACAACGTCAGCAATGCGCTTGCTGCCGCCAGCCTGGCGCTGGCCGCCGGCATCGACCTGGCATGGGTCGCCGCCGGCCTGGCCGGCGCACAGCCGGTGCCCGGACGCCAGATCGCCCACCAGCTGCGCAATGGTGCGGTGCTGGTGGACGACAGCTACAACGCCAATCCCGGTTCGCTGGCCGCCGCCATCGATGCGTTGGCGGCCGCCCCGGAAGAGGGCTGGCTGGTGCTGGGTGACATGCGTGAGCTTGGCCCGGATGCGCAGTCGCTGCACGCGCAGGCCGGCGTCCGCGCGCGCGCCGCAGGGCTGAAGCGCCTGTATGCGCTCGGTCCGCTCAGTGCCGCCGCCGCCGCCGCGTTCGGCGAAGGCGGCCGCCAATTCGCCACCCATGACGCGCTGTCGCAGGCGTTGAAGGACGAGCTGCACGCCGGCGTGCGCTGCCTGGTCAAGGGTTCCCGTGGCAGCGCCATGGACACGATCGTCAAAGCGCTGCTGGCGCAAGGAGAGGAATCCCCGCATGTTGTATGAACTGGCTCGATGGTTGCAGCAGTTGGAGAGCCTGTTCGGGCTGTTCAACTACCAGACGTTCCGCGCCATCCTTGCCGCGTTGACGGCCCTGTTCCTGTCGCTGTGGCTCGGCCCGGCGATGATCCGCAAGCTTGCCCAGTTCAAGGGCGGCCAGCCGATCCGCAAGGACGGCCCGCAGACCCATTTCTCCAAGGCCGGCACGCCGACCATGGGCGGTTCGCTGATCCTGCTCACCGTCACCCTGTCGGTGCTGATGTGGGCCGACCTGCGCAACCGCTACGTGTGGCTGGTGCTGGCGGTGATGCTGTGCTTCGGCGCGATCGGCTGGTATGACGACTGGATCAAGATCGTCCGCCGCGACCCGAACGGCCTGAAGTCGCGCTGGAAGTACCTGCTGCAGTCGATCTTCGGACTGGCCGCCGGCCTGTTCCTGTTCTATACCGCCGATGTGCCTGCCGCACTGACCTTCTACATTCCGATGTTCAAGTCGGTGGCGCTGCCGCTGGCCGGCATCGGCTTCGTGACCATCGCCTACTTCTGGATCGTCGGCTTCTCCAACGCGGTCAACCTGACCGATGGCCTGGACGGCCTGGCGATCATGCCGACCGTGCTGGTCGCCTGTGCGCTGGGCGTGTTCGCCTACGCCTCCGGCAACGTGGTGTTCGCCAACTACCTGCAGATCCCGCAGATTCCCGGTGCCGGTGAGCTGGTCATCATCTGCGCCGCCATCGCGGGCGCCGGTCTGGGCTTCCTGTGGTTCAACACCTATCCGGCGATGGTCTTCATGGGCGACATCGGCGCGCTGGCGCTGGGCGCGGTGCTGGGCACGATCGCGGTGATCACCCGCCAGGAACTGGTGCTGGTGATCATGGGCGGCGTATTCGTCATCGAGACCCTGTCGGTGATGATCCAGGTCGCCTCGTTCAAGCTGACCGGCAAGCGCGTGTTCCGCATGGCGCCGATCCACCACCATTTCGAACTGAAGGGCTGGCCGGAGCCGCGCGTGATCGTGCGCTTCTGGATCATCTCCGTCGTGCTCGTACTGATCGGCCTGGCCACGTTGAAGGTGCGCTGACGATGAACGACCTGTCCCGCCAGGCAACACGCCTCGAAGCCATCGAAGGCAGCTACGACAAGTGGCTGCTGGGTGCGATGCTCGCGCTCACCGGGCTGGGCGTGGTGATGGTGGCGTCGAGCTCGATCGCGTTGATGAGCAGCCCGTTCTACTACCTCAACCGCCACCTGGTGTTCCTGGCGATCGGCATCGTGCTGGCGGCCATTGCCGCGCGTACCGAGCTGAAGTCCATCGAGCAGTACAACCAGGTGCTGCTGCTGGGCTGCTTCGCACTGCTGCTGGTGGTGTTCATCCCCGGTCTGGGCAGCAGCGTCAATGGTGCCCGCCGCTGGATCAACCTGGGGGTCTCCAAGTTCCAGACCGTGGAAGCGGTGAAGGTGCTGTACATCGTCTGGCTGTCCAGCTACCTGGTGCGCTTCCGCGACGAGGTCAACGCGACCTGGCCGGCGATGCTCAAGCCGCTGGGCGTGGCCGGTGCGCTGGTGGTGCTGCTGCTGCTGCAGCCCGACTTCGGTTCGTCGACCCTGCTGCTGGCGATCACGGCCGGCATGCTGGTGCTGGGCGGAGTCAACATGCCGCGCATGTCGATGCCGGTGATCATCGGCCTGGTCGGCATGAGCGCGCTGGCGATCATCGAGCCGTACCGCATGCGCCGCATCACCTCGTTCCTGGACCCGTGGGCCGACCAGCAGGGCGACGGCTACCAGCTGTCCAACGCGCTGATGGCGGTGGGGCGCGGCGAGTGGACCGGCGTCGGCCTCGGCAATTCGGTACAGAAGCTGTACTACCTGCCCGAAGCACATACCGACTTCATCTTCTCGGTGACCGCCGAGGAATTCGGCTTCATGGGCACCTGCGTCATCATCGCCCTGTTCGCGCTGCTGGTCGGCCGCACCTTCTGGCTGGGCATGCGCTGCGTGGAAATGAAGCGCCACTTCTCCGGCTACATCGCCTTCGGCATCGGCCTGTGGATCAGCATGCAGACCTTCGTTTCGATCGGCGTGAACCTGGGCATCCTGCCGACCAAGGGCCTGACCCTGCCGCTGATCTCCTCGGGCGGTTCGTCGGTCCTGATGACGTGCGTGGCGATGGGCCTGCTGCTGCGCGTGTCCTACGAGCTGAAGCGTGCCGAGCGCCGCCAGGCCGTGCGCATCGGCGGCGGCGACGATGCTGCCACCGCACCGGCCGAAGAGCCGTCCGCCCCGTCCGCGGGGTCGCTGCCGATGGGCGCGGACGCGCCTGCCGGCGCGGGCCCTGCCGTGCGTGGCACCAGCCGCCTGCAGTCCCGCGTCGAACCGACGTTCGGGAGGCTCGGATGAGCGCTGCCGACCACAACGTTCGCCCGGTGATGATCCTGGCCGGTGGTACCGGCGGTCATATCTTCCCGGGGCTGGCCGTGGCCCGCGTGCTGCGCGAGCGTGGCGTGCCGGTCACCTGGATGGGCGCCGAAGGCGCGATGGAAACCCGGTTGGTGCCGCAGCACGACATTCCGATCGACACGCTGTCCATCACCGGCCTGCGTGGCAAGGGCAAGCTGGCACTGCTGGGCGCACCGTGGCGGCTGATGCGCGCGTTGCGTGCGGCCGGCATGATCATCCGCCGTCGCCAGCCGCGTGCGGTGATTGCCTTCGGCGGATTCGCCTCGGGACCCGGTGGCATGGCCACCCGCCTGCATGGGCTGCCACTGCTGGTGCACGAGCAGAACCGCGCACCCGGCATGACCAACCGCATCCTGTCGCGCTACTCGCGCCGCCTGCTGACCGGGTTCCCGGGCACCTTCGCCAAGGGTGAGGAAGCGGTGGGCAATCCAGTGCGCGCGGAGATCGCCGCGATCGCGCCGCCGGAACAGCGTTTCGCCGATCGCCACGGTCCGTTGCGCGTGCTGGTGGTGGGTGGCAGCCAGGGTGCGCGCGCACTCAACAGCGGCGTGCCGCAGGCCATCGCAGCGCTCGGTGCGGAAGTGCCGGTGCAGGTGCGCCATCAGAGCGGCGAGAAGCTGCACGCCGAAGCGGTCGAGGCCTATGCCAAGGCGGGCGTGCAGGCGCAGATCACGCCGTTCATCGCGGACATGGCCGAGGCATTCGCGTGGGCCGACCTGGTCGTGTGCCGTGCCGGGGCATCCACCCTGGCCGAGTTGTGCGCGGTTGGTGTCGGCAGCGTGCTGGTGCCATTCCCCGCCGCCGTCGACGATCACCAGACCCGCAACGCGGAGTATCTGGTCGAGCGCGGCGCGGCGGTTTTGCTGAAGCAGGACGGAACGCTGGCAGACGGCATTGCCGCACTGCTGCGCGATCTGTCCGAAAATCCCGGCCGCCGCATGCAGATGGCGCAAGCCGCGCGTGCCCTGGCCAAGGTCGATGCCGCCGAGCGCATCGCCGATATCATTCTCGAGGAAGCTGTATGAAGAAGGCATGCCAGCGCGCCTGCCCTGCGCGAGGCCGCGCATGATCCGTCGCCTGCACGACACCAACGACCTGGTGCGCGCCTTCCCGCGCGTGCACTTCGTCGGCATCGGCGGCACCGGCATGAGCGGCATCGCCGAAGTGATGCTGACGCTGGGTTATGAAGTGTCCGGTTCGGACAATGCCGACAATGCGGCCACCCGCCGCCTGGCCGGCCTGGGCGCACGCATCATGCGTGGCCATTCGGCGGCCAATGTGCTGGGCACCGACTGCGTGGTGGTGTCCAGCGCGATCCGCGAAGACAACCCGGAGCTGATGGAGGCGCGCAGCCAGCGCATTCCGATCATGCCGCGTGCGGCGATGCTGGCCGAGCTGATGCGCTTCCGGCGCGGCATCGCCGTGGCCGGCACCCATGGCAAGACCACCACCACCAGCCTGACGGCAGCGGTGCTGAGCGAGGGCGGCCTGGACCCGACCTTCGTGATCGGTGGCCAGCTGCTGGCCGCCGGCGCCAACGCCAAGCTGGGCGGTGGGCAGTGGCTGGTGGCCGAGGCCGATGAGAGCGATGGCAGCTTCCTGCGCCTGAATCCGCTGATGTCCATCATCACCAACATCGATGCGGACCACCTGGAGAACTACGGCAACGACTTCGCCCGGGTGCAGGCCGCATTCGCCGAATTCCTGCAGCGCCTTCCGTTCTACGGGCTGGCGGTGCTGTGCATCGACGATCCGGAAGTGGCTGCACTGGCCGCCAGGACGCCGCGCCACGTCATGAGCTACGGCATGAGCCCGCAGGCCGACGTGCGCGCCGAGAACGTGGTGCAGGAGGGCTCGCGCATGCGCTTCACCCTGCGCCTGCCGCAGGGCACCAGCCAGGAAGTGGTGCTGGCACTGCCGGGCCGGCACAACGTGCTCAACGCGCTGGCCGCCGCAGCGGTCGGTTGGCAGCTGGGCGTGGCACCGGATGCAATTGCCCGTGCGCTGGAGGCCTTCGCCGGCGTCGGCCGTCGCTTCAACGACCTGGGCGAAGTCACCACCGCCAGCGGTGCCAGGGTGCGGATCATCGATGATTACGGTCATCACCCCAGCGAACTGGAGGCGGTGTTCGCCGCTGCCCGCGGTGGCTGGGCCGACAAGCGCCTGGTGGTCGCGTTCCAGCCCCACCGCTACAGCCGCACCCGCGACCAGTTCGACAAGTTCGCTGCAGTGCTGTCCAGCGTCGACGCACTGGTACTGAGCGAGGTCTACCCGGCCGGCGAGGAGCCGATCGCAGGTGCCGATTCGCATGCGCTGGCACGCGCCATCCGCGCCCGCGGCCGCAGCGAGCCGGTGGTGGTGGGCAAGGCCGCCGAACTGGCAAGCGTGCTGCCGGACGTGCTGCAGGATGGTGACCTGCTGCTGATGATGGGGGCCGGCGATATCGGCGCCGTCGCCACCCACATCGCAGTGGAAGGCTTCAAGGCGGAGGGCGAGGCGTGAGCACGCTGACCTTCCCGCCGCTGCGCAGTACCGACCCGGCCGTGTTCGGCCGCGTCGCCGTGCTGCTCGGCGGCACCTCCAGCGAGCGCGAGGTGTCGCTGGACTCCGGCCGCAACGTGCTGGAGGCGCTGCAGTCGCGCGGCGTCGATGCGTTCGCCGTGGACGGCATTCCGGCGCTGGCCCGGGCATTGGCCGGCGGCGGCATCGATCGCGTGTTCAACATCCTGCACGGCCACAACGGTGGCGGAGAGGATGGCATCGTGCAGGGCCTGATGGACGCCTTCGGCGTGCCGTACACGGGCTCGGACGTGCTGGGTTCGGCATTGAGCATGGACAAGATCCGCACCAAGCAGGTGTGGCTGTCGCTGGGCCTGCCGACGCCGCAGTACCGGAAGGTCACTGCCGAGACCGTCCACGCACAGGCGCGCGAGCTGGGCCTGCCGGTGGTGGTCAAGCCGGCCAACGAAGGCTCCAGCGTGGGCATCAGCCGGGTGACCGACGAAGCAGGCCTGGACGAGGCGGTGGCATTGGCCGCGCGCTACGACGGCCAGCTGCTGATGGAGCAGATGGTGGTCGGCGACGAGCTGACCGTCGCCATCCTCGGCGATGTCGCACTGCCGTCGATCCGCATCGTGCCCAAGGGCCAGTGGTACGACTACAACGCCAAGTACATCGCAGAAGATACCCAGTACCTGTGCCCGGGCCTGGACGGCGAGGCCGAGGACGAGATCCGTCGCATCGCGCTGGCCGCGTTCCGCGCCGCCGGCTGCCGTGGCTGGGGGCGTGTGGACGTGATGCGTGACCGCGCCAGTGGCCGCTTCTTCCTGCTGGAAGTGAACACCGCGCCGGGCATGACCAGCCACTCGCTGGTGCCCAAGGCGGCCCGCCAGGCCGGCATCGGCTTCGAGGAGCTGGTGTGGCGCGTGCTCGAACAGACCCTGGAGGCTGGCCACGCATGAACGCGGTGCTGCGCATCTTCGTCTGGCTTCTGGCGCTGTCGGTGGTGGCACTGCCGGTGGTGGCCGTGGTCAATGGCTGGGTCGGCGCCGAGCGCTGGCCGCTGGCGAAGCTGCGCGTGCACGGTGAATTCAAGCGCGTGCCGGCCGAGCAGCTGCAGCAGGTGCTGTTGCCGTATGCGCGTGCCGGGTTCTTCGCGGTCAAGCTGCAGGATGCGCAGGACGCACTGGAGAAGCTGCCGTGGGTGGAAAGCGCGCAGGTCCGCAAGCAGTGGCCAGACGTGCTGGAAGTGACCCTGGTCGAGCACAAGCCTTTCGCCCGCTGGGGCGAGGGTCGCCTGCTGTCTGAGCAGGGCAAGCTGTTCCCCACGCCGAAGAAGCTGGCCGACCTGCAGCTGCCCGAGCTGGACGGCCCCGACAGCCAGACCGAGGAAGTGGTCAAGCTGTACAACGATTCACGCGCGCTGTTCGCGCCTGCCGGCGTCGACGTGCGCCGGCTGACCATGGACGCGCGCGGCAGCTGGTCGCTGGTGCTGAGCAATGGCACCGAAGTGGTCGTCGGACGCGATGACGCCCGTTCGCGCCTGCAGCGCTTCGTGCGCGTGCTGCCCCAACTGGCCAACCAGGCTGCGCCGATCGAGCGCGCCGATCTCCGCTACACCAATGGTTTCACGCTGAGCTGGGGCACCCCGGCCGCGCCGGCTGATGCGCCGGCGACCCCGGCAAGAAGGACGCAGGAAAGGACATGAATCGCAAGGGTGACAAATCGCTGATCGTCGGCCTGGATATCGGCACCTCCAAGGTGGTGGCGCTGGTGGGCGAGTATTCGCCGGGCAACCCGATCGAAGTGATCGGCATCGGATCGCACGAGTCGCGCGGCCTCAAGCGCGGCGTGGTGGTGGACATCGAATCGACCGTGCAGTCGATCCAGCGTGCGGTCGAAGAGGCCGAGCTGATGGCCGGCTGCGAGATCCGTTCGGTCTACGCCTCGATCTCCGGCAACCACGTGCAGTGCAAGAACTCGCCGGGCATCGTGCCGATCCGCGATGGCGAGGTGACCTGGGGCGACCTGGACCGCGTGCTCGACGCTGCCAAGGCGGTGGCGATTCCGGCCGACCAGAAGATCCTGCATGCGATCCCGCGCGAGTACGTGCTGGATGATTCGCAGGAAGGCATCCGCAACCCGGTCGGCATGACCGGTGTGCGCCTGGAAGTGCATGCACACCTGGTGGTGTGCGCGCAGTCCGCCGCCGCCAACATCAGCAAGTGCGTGCAGCGCTGCGGCCTGCAGGTGGATGATCTGGTGCTGTCCTCGCTGGCCTCCAGCGTGGCGGTGCTGACCGCCGACGAACGCGAGCTGGGCGTGGTGCTGGTCGACATGGGCGCAGGCACCACCGACATCGCGGTGTTCGTGCAGGGCGCGATCTGCCACACCGCATCGCTGCCGATTGCCGGCGACCACGTCACCAACGACATCGCGCACATGCTGCGCACGCCGACCCCGGAAGCCGAGCAGATCAAGGTGCGCTACGCCTGCGCCCTGGCCCAGCTGGCCACCGCCGAGGAGAGCATCCAGGTGCCGTCGGTGGGTGATCGCCCGCCGCGGCGCATGCCGCGCCATTCGCTGGCGCAGGCAGTGCAGGGCCGCTACGAGGAAATCTTCGAGATGGTGCAGGCCGAACTGCGTCGCTCCGGCTTCGAAGAGCTGGTGCGCGCGGGCATGGTGCTCACCGGCGGTGCATCGAAGATGGAAGGCGTGGTCGAGCTGGCTGAAGAGATGCTGCAGATGCCGGTGCGCGTGGGCATTCCGCAGCACGTCACCGGCCTGGGTGAAGTGGTCGGCAACCCGGTGCACGCCACCGGCGTGGGCCTGCTGCTGATGGGCAGCCAGATCGAGCATCCGCGCCGGCCATCGCTGCCGACCGGGCGCGCCGGCAGCATGTTCAAGAAACTCAAGACCTGGTTCCGCGGCGAGTTCTGACGCGGAACCCGTAACGCCGGGCATCGCCCGGATGCAACACCCGCAACACAACGCAACACCGGCAACACACAACCCACACAGCCGCAACGGCGGCATGCAGCAGGACGGCAGGACGCCCGAATGCCCATGCCATCGAAAGCGGATACAACGAGGACACGGACATGGCGCATTTTGAACTGATCGAAAAGATGGCACCCAATGCGGTGATCAAGGTGGTTGGCGTGGGCGGCGGCGGCGGCAATGCCGTGGCGCACATGGTCAACTCGGCGGTGGACGGCGTGGAGTTCATCACCGCCAACACCGACTCGCAGGCCATCAAGAATTGCGGTGCGAAGCTGCAGCTGCAGCTGGGCACCAACGTGACCAAGGGCCTGGGCGCAGGCGCGAACCCGGAAGTGGGCCGCCAGGCCGCCCTGGAAGACCGTGAGCGCATCATGGACGCCCTGCAGGGCGCCGACATGGTGTTCATCACCGCCGGCATGGGCGGCGGCACCGGCACCGGCGCGGCGCCGGTGGTGGCGCAGCTGGCCAAGGAAATGGGCATCCTGACCGTGGCCGTGGTCACCAAGCCGTTCCCGTTCGAAGGCCGTCGCCGCATGCAGGTTGCGCTGAAGGGCATCGAGGAACTGAGCCAGCACTGCGACTCGCTGATCACCATTCCGAACGAGAAGCTGATCACCGTGCTGGGCCGCAACGCGACCATGATCCAGGCCTTCCGTGCCGCCAATGACGTGCTGCAGGGGGCCGTGCAGGGCATCGCTGACCTGATCGTGCGTCCGGGCCTGATCAACGTCGACTTCGCCGACGTGCGCACCGTCATGTCCGAAATGGGCCTGGCGATGATGGGTACCGGCACCGCCCGTGGCGATGACCGCGCCCAGGCTGCCGCCGAAGCGGCGATCCAGAACCCGCTGCTGGACGATGTGAACCTGGCCGGTGCCAATGGCATCCTGGTCAACATCACCGCCGGCGCCGACTTCACCATGGCCGAGTTCGACGAGATCGGCCGCACCATCGATGGCTTCGCGTCCGAAGATGCCACCGTTGTGGTCGGTACCGTGCTGGATCCGGACATGCAGGACGAAGTGCGCGTGACGGTGGTGGCTACCGGCCTGAACCGCGTGTCGGCCAGCAAGAGCCAGCGCCCGGGCGAGCGTGCGCCGATCAAGCTGGTGCGCAATGCCACTACCGGCCAGCCGGAGTTCGGTGAGTTCGACACGGGTGGCGACGCGGTCTCCAAGGCCGTGGGCGGCATGGGCCTGGGCCTGCGTCGTGCCAGCAGCGATACCGCGGCAGCCTCCACCGCGTCGGCCCCGGCCTCTTCGGCCCCGGCGGCGGCGGAACTGCCGAACGATTACCTGGACATCCCGGCGTTCCTGCGCCGCCAGGCGGACTGAGCGGAGCTGCCCGGGGCTTGTCCTCCCCGGGTCGCGCCACCATGTCCTGAAGTGCGGGCGCCGGGCCAGGATAGGCCCGGCGGCCCTTCACGCGTGTCCCACCCGCGCGCCGGTGTGTCCTGCCGCCGTTTCAGCCGGGGTAGGGGAGTGCGCGTGTTAATCTAGTGTGTCACTTCCGGTCTGCCCCCATGATCCAGCAACGCACCCTCAAGAACACGATCCGCGCCACCGGCGTTGGCCTGCACAGCGGCGACAAGGTCTACATGACCCTGCGCCCGGCACCGGTCAACCACGGCATCGTGTTCCGCCGCGTGGATCTGGATCCGGTGGTGGAAGTGCCGGCCAAGGCGGAGCTGGTCACCGAAGTGACCCTGTGCACCGGCCTGACCTGCAACGACGCCAAGGTCCAGACCGTTGAGCACCTGATGTCGGCTCTGGCCGGCCTGGGTGTGGACAACATCATCGTTGAGCTGTCCTCGGCCGAGCTGCCGATCATGGACGGTTCGGCCGGCCCGTTCGTGTTCCTGCTGCAGTCGGCAGGCATCGTGGAACAGGATGCGCCCAAGCGCTTCATCCGCGTGCTCAAGACCGTGGAAGTGACCGAGGGTGACAAGGTGGCCCGCTTCACGCCCTACGAAGGGTACAAGCTGGGCTTCACCATCCAGTTCGACCACCCGATGATCCCGGCCAAGCAGTCACGCCAGGAAATCGAATTCTCCACGCTGGCGTACACCAAGGAAATCTCCCGCGCGCGTACCTTTGGCTTCATGCGCGACCTGGAGTACATGCGTGAACGCAATCTGGGCCTGGGCGGGTCGATGGACAACGCCATCGTGCTTGACGAGTTCCGCGTGCTCAACGAAGACGGGCTGCGCTATGCCGACGAATTCGTGCGCCACAAGATCCTGGATGCGATCGGCGACCTCTACCTCGCCGGTGGCCAGGTGCTGGGCGCCTACGAGGGCTTCAAGTCCGGTCACGCGCTCAACAACAAGCTGGTGCGCGCGCTGATGGCCGATGCCAGCGCGTGGGAGTGGGTCAGCTATGACTCGCCGGCGGTACCGGATCCAGTCGAGTACGCCACGCCGGCTTACGCCTGATCCAGCTAACGTTTTGAATTGTTAGGAAAAAACGCCGCCTCTCAGGGCGGCGTCCGCATTTCTGGAGGCTGTGACGGATACGACCCAGCAGGTAACGCGACTGTCGGTCTGACGTCACGGTTTCGTGAACCTGTTGGATCGGAAGCCTGAATTTAACGTTGTTTTAACAACAATCTAACGACAGGCCCACCGGGGACCGCTAGGATGCGACCCGGCCCCCGAAATGTTTCACGCTGCGGTGACACGCGCGACGGGGAGCGGAGCAGGAAGCTCTGTTGTCCTCAGGACCGCTTCTTCGGCTTCGAAGGAACATCCTGCAGGGCTGCCAAGGCGTCGCGTAGCCCTTTGTGCGTGGCGGCTGAAACTGCGTGGGGGCCATTCCGGTTGTCGATCGCTGGGGAGCGTGAGGGAGTGGTGGACGCAGTCTTGATGGTCACCCTGGTGGCCTTCAGCCCGATGGACCGGGCCGCGTCGAGAAGCTGGGCCTCGGCAAGCCGGAACTTGGCATGCCAGACCGGGGACTCGACGAGAAAAACGAGGTGTTCCCCGTCCACATTGGCCAGCCGGCAACGGCTGCGCAGAGGTGGCGGCAACTGGGGGCGCAACTGACGGTCCAGCGCGTCGAGCCACAAGGCACGCCGCAGCGGGTTCCCGCTTTTGTCCGCCATCACCGCATCCAGTGCCGGTTTCGGCACGGAAGCGGGGCGAACGCTGGATTTCGGCTCAGACATGAAAACTCACTGATGGCATTCAAAAAGATCGTAATCAAAACGCGTGAAGGTCAGGCCAAATCGGCGCTAACGCGTTTGCGGTTCTATTTCGAGGACCGCCCCCGTGCCCTGCTGGGCAGCGTGCTCGGGGTAGGCTGCATTATCGGCTTTGCAGGCGGAATCGGCGCCAACGCGTTCAACGATTCGCGGCTGCAGGCCAAGGTCGACCGCCAGGAGGCTGAACTGGCCAAGGTCCAGCGCGATGCGCAGACCCAGGTCAACGCGCTGGCGGCCCGCCTCGGCGAGCTGCAGGCGCAGGCCACCCGCCTCAACGCCCTGGGCGAACGGCTGACCCAGATGGGCAAGCTGGAAGATGGCGAGTTCGACTTCAACGAAACTCCCGGCCTGGGTGACGGCGATGCCGGCGGCCCGACCTCGGACATCCCGGTCAAGGATGTCAACGCCGACTTACAGGTGCTGGAGCAGCGTTTCGCTGCTTCAGGCCGCCAGCTGTCGGTGATGGAATCGTTGATGTTCGATCACCAGCTGCAGCAGAACGCCGTGCCTTCGCGCATGCCGATCCGCAACAGCTATGTCACGTCCGGCTTCGGCACCCGCGCCGATCCCTTCGGCCGCGGTGCCGCCACCCACAAGGGCATGGACTTCCACGCCCGGGTCGGCGATCCGGTCATGGCCGTGGCCGATGGCGTGGTCAGCTTCTCCGGCGTCAAGGGCGGCTACGGCAACGTCGTCGATGTCGACCATGGCAACGGCTACGTCACCCGCTACGCGCACAATTCGCGCCTGGTGGTGAAGGTCGGCGATCTGGTCCGTGCCGGCCAGGAAGTGGCCAAGGCCGGTTCCACCGGTCGCTCCACCGGCGCCCACGTGCACTTCGAGGTCTGGGAAAACGGCAACGTGGTCAACCCGCGCAAGTTCCTCGGCGACGGCGGCAACACGCCGGTCGGCCGTATCAGCCGCGGCTGATTCCAGCGCCGGGCATGGCCCGGCGCCACCCTCCTTGGGGTCAGATCCTTTCGCCACGGCGAAAGGGATCTGACCCCTTTGCTCACCCCCGGTTTGCCGGATCCGGGCCGATCACGCCGCACGGGACGCTTGAAACCCCTCCCGGCCGTCCCAAGCTACAATGGGTGTTGCCATCGACAGGGCGCCAAGCGCCCTGTTTCGTTTGCGGCGGACGGATTCCCCAGGGAAGGCCGGGCGTCGTGTCCATCCAACCCGGTTCCTTCAATGATCAACAGCCTGCTTACCCGCGTATTTGGCAGTCGTAACGAACGACAGCTGCGCCAGCTCAACCGCATCGTCGCCAAGATCAATGCGCTGGAGCCGGAGATCGAGAAGCTTTCCGACGAGCAGCTGCAGGCCAAGACGCCGGAGTTCAAGCAGCGCATCGCCGGCGGTGAGGCCCTGGACAAGGTCCTGCCGGAAGCATTCGCGGTCTGCCGCGAAGCCGGTCGCCGCGTGCTCGGCATGCGCCACTACGACGTGCAGCTGATCGGCGGCATGGTCCTGCACCTGGGCAAGATCGCCGAAATGCGTACCGGTGAAGGCAAGACCCTGGTGGCCACGCTGCCGGTGTACCTCAACGCGCTGGAAGGCAAGGGCGTGCACGTGGTCACCGTGAACGACTACCTGGCCCGCCGCGATGCCGCGCAGATGGGCAAGCTGTACAACTGGCTGGGCCTGAGCGTGGGCGTGGTGTATCCGGGCATGCCGCACAGCGACAAGCGCGAAGCCTATTCCGCCGACATCACCTACGGCACCAACAACGAATTCGGTTTCGACTACCTGCGCGACAACATGGCGCTGTCCAAGGCCGATCGCTACCAGCGCGGCCTGCACTACGCCATCGTCGACGAAGTCGACTCCATCCTGATCGACGAAGCACGCACCCCGCTGATCATCTCCGGCCCGGCCGACGATTCGCCGGAGCTGTACATCCGCGTCAACCGCATCGTGCCGAACCTGGTCAAGCAGGAAGTGGAAGACGGCGAGGGCGACTTCTGGGTCGACGAGAAGGGCAAGCAGGTGCACCTGTCCGAAGCGGGCATGGAGCACGCCGAACAGCTGCTGGTCGAGGCCGGCATCCTCAACGGCGACACCGAAGGCCTGTACGCGGCGCAGAACCTGACCGTGGTCCACCACCTCAACGCCGCCCTGCGCGCGCACGCCATCTACCAGCGTGACGTGGACTACATCGTGCGCGATGGTGAAGTGGTGATCGTGGACGAGTTCACCGGCCGTACCCTGGCCGGTCGCCGCTGGTCCGACGGCCTGCACCAGGCGGTGGAGGCGAAGGAAGGCGTGCCGGTGCAGCGTGAGAACCAGACGCTGGCCAGCATTACCTTCCAGAACCTGTTCCGCATGTACAAGAAGCTGTCCGGCATGACCGGTACGGCCGATACCGAAGCATTCGAGTTCCAGAGCATCTACGGCCTGGAAGTGGTGGTGATCCCGACCAACCGCCCGACCATCCGCAAGGACAGCCCGGACCAGGTGTTCCTCAACCGCAAGGGCAAGTTCAACGCGGTGCTGGCCGACATCGAGGAATGCGCCAAGCGCGGCCAGCCGGTGCTGGTGGGTACCACCTCGATCGAAACCTCGGAAATGCTGTCCGAGCACCTGCGCAAGGCGGGCGTGAAGCACGAAGTGCTCAACGCCAAGCAGCACGACCGCGAAGCGACCATCGTCGCCAATGCCGGTCGCCCCGGTGCGGTGACCATCGCTACCAACATGGCCGGTCGTGGTACCGACATCGTGCTCGGTGGTTCGCTGGAAGCCGAGCTGCATGCGCTGGGCGAGGATGCCACCGATGAACAGAAGGCGGCGATCAAGGCCGACTGGCAGCAGCGCCACGAAGCAGTGAAGGCGGCAGGCGGCCTGCACATCGTCGGCACCGAGCGCCATGAATCGCGTCGTATCGACAACCAGCTGCGTGGCCGTTCGGGCCGCCAGGGCGACCCGGGTTCGTCCCGCTTCTACCTGTCGCTGGAAGACAACCTGATGCGCATCTTCGCCTCCGACTGGGTGCAGAAGGCCATGCGCATGATGGGCATGAAGGAAGACGACGTCATCGAGGACCGCCTGGTCAGCCGCCAGATCGAGAAGGCGCAGCGCAAGGTCGAGGCCCACAACTTCGACATCCGCAAGAACCTGCTGGACTTCGACGACGTCAACAACGACCAGCGCAAGGTCATCTACGCCCAGCGCGATGAACTGCTGGACGCCGAATCGGTGAAGGAGAACGTCGATGGCATCCGCGACGACGTCGTCTTCGACATCGTTGCGCGTTTCGTGCCGCCGAACTCGGTGGACGAGCAGTGGGACCTGCGTGGCCTGGAAGCGACCCTGGAGTCGGAGTTCGGCCTGCAGATGTCGCTGACCGACCTGGTCAAGTCGCACGAGGAACTGGACGCCGAAACCATCGCCGCCAAGGTGCAGGAGCGCGTCAACCAGCACTTCGCCGAGAAGGAAGCCAGCGTCGGCGACGAGACCATGCGCGCGCTGGAAAAGCACGTGATGCTGACCGTGCTGGACCAGAGCTGGAAGGAGCACCTGGCACGCATGGACTACCTGCGCCAGGGCATCTACCTGCGGGGTTACGCGCAGAAGCAGCCGAAGCAGGAGTACAAGAAGGAAGCCTTCGAGCTGTTCTCGGACATGCTGGAGAACGTCAAGCGCGAAGTGGTGACCCTGCTCGCCCGCGTGCGCATCCGCAGCGACGAGGAAGTGCAGGCACTGGAAGCGGCCGAGCGCCAGCAGGTCGAAGCACGCCTGCGCCAGTCGCAGTTCCAGCACCAGGACGCCGGCGGCTACAGCGCCGACGAGGAAGCGGCGCAGGTGCAGGCCGCACAGCAGGGCGTGGCCCAGGTGCAGCGCGAAGAAGCCAAGATCGGCCGCAACGATCCGTGCCCGTGCGGCAGTGGCAAGAAGTACAAGCACTGCCACGGCCAGCTGAGCTGACCGGCCAGAGAGCCCCGCGGAAGCGGGGCTCTCCCGTTATGGGGCAGGAAAGTACGCGATCCGCGATTGCGCCGGTCCCCCTGTTGTAGGCATGCTCCCTGCATGCCTTCCCCCACCCGATCGATCCATGTCGTGGCGGCCGTCATCACCGACGCCCGTGGCCGCGTGCTGCTCAACCGTCGTACCGAGAACCGCGACATGGCCGGCCTGTGGGAGTTCCCCGGCGGCAAGCGCGAAGCGGGCGAAACCTCCGCGCAGGCCCTGGTGCGTGAACTGCGCGAGGAACTGGGCATCGAGGCCGAGGTCGGCGACTGGATCATGGACGTGCCGCAGCGGTACCCGGACAAGCACCTGACGCTGGAGGTGCGGCACGTCCGCAGCTGGAAGGGCACGCCGCGCGGTCGCGAAGGCCAGGCCATCACCTGGGTCGCGCAGGACAAGCTCGGACGCTACTCGATGCCGCCGGCCGACCTGCCGGTGGTGGCGGCACTGCGCGAGCCCGACTGCTACCTGGTCACCCCTGCACCGGGTGAGGACGATGCCGGTCAACGGCAGTGGCAGGAACGGCTGCAGCGCGCGGTCAGTGGCGGCCAGCAGCGCATCCAGCTGCGCCTGCCGCTGCAGCATCCTCGCCGTCAGGCCCTGATCGAGCAGGCGCTGAGCGCGCACCGGCGCGGGGTGCAGTGGCTGCTGAACCGCGATATCGAACTGGCGCGCGCGCTGGGTGTCGGCGTGCATCTGGGCAGCGAACAGCTGTTGTCCCTGCAGGCGCGACCGTTGCCGGATGGGCAGCTGGTGGGAGCCTCCTGCCACGATCTTGAGCAGCTGCAGGCCGCACAACGGCTGGGATGCGACTTCGCCGTGCTTGGGCCGGTGCAGGCGACCGCCAGCCATCCCGAGGCAACGCCGCTGGGCTGGGATGCGTTTGCCGCCCTGCGTGCACAGGTATCGCTGCCCATCTACGCGCTGGGTGGGATGGCACGCGGCCAGGTCGCTGAGGCGCGCCGCCATGGTGGGCAGGGCATCGCCGCCATCCGCAGCCTGTGGCCGGAGTAGAGCACGCTCGCGGGGTCAGATCCCCGCGCAGCCGGGCTCTGACCCCATTGCCGGGATCGGACCCCTAGCGATCACAATGTGATCCAGAAACAGCCGTACTGACGTCGCAGTCCCAGCACCGTCGCGGCGCGGGTGGCGCTGCCAGGCAGCGTCTGCTCAAGCCGCAGGCCTACGGGATGGCGCGATGCGGAGGGCTCGGTCGCGGATCCGGCCAGTGCAGGATCCTCGTCCTGGAGAACGGCCTGTGCCTGCTGCGGATAGACCGGCACGACGTCCACCAGTGGCCGCCGCGCCAGCGACTCCAGCTGGCCGAGGATGCGCTGCGCGCCCGCGTCGGACACCGCCCCCCAGAGATAGAGTGAGGACAAGCGGTTCACGTCGTTGCCGGTGATGCCGGTGCGCAGGGCCTGTACCAGCTCGCTCAGGCGGCGCGGGCAGCGCGCCCCCAGCGAGTCCTGCGGCAGGTGGTTGCCGGCAGGAGCGGGAGGTGGCAGCCGTGATCGCGCGCCGATGCTGTCGCAGGGCCGGTCGGTGTAGACGCTCTGGCCTTGTGCATCGGTGCAGCGGTTCAGGCGCGAGGCCTGGCCGTGGGCAACGCCGGGCGCAGCGGACAGCAGCAGCGGCAGCAGCAGGAGTGAAATGGATCTCATCGACGCAGGGTAGCGCCGAATGCACGCGCGCAGCGTGCTTTCAGCCCTGCAGCAGTTTCAACACGGCCGTCGTCGGCTTGGCCAGGTTCAGGGTGTAGAAGTGCAGGCCCGGCGCGCCGCCTTCGATCAGGCGCTGGCACAGCTTGGCCACCACTTCGGCGCCGAACGCACGCACCGATGCCGCGTCATCGCCGTAGGCCTGCATCTTGCGGCCGATCCAGCGCGGGATCTCGGCGCCGCATTGCTCGGAGAAGCGGCGCAGCTGGCTGAAGTTGGCGATCGGCATGATGCCGGGCGTGATCGGCACGTCCACGCCAAGCCGGCGCACTTCATCCACGAAGTGGAAGTAGGCGTCGGGGTTGAAGAAGTACTGGGTGATCGCCGCGTCGGCGCCGGCATCGATCTTGGCCTTGAAGTGCTTCAGGTCGGCCAGGGCATCGGAGGCCTGCGGATGTGTTTCGGGGTAGGCACCGACCTCGATGCGGAAGGCATTGCCATGTTCGGCACGGATGAAGGCGATCAGTTCGGCGGCGTAGCGCAGGTCGCCAGGAAAGCCCATGCCCGAGGGCAGGTCACCCCGCAGTGCGACCAGCCGGCGGCAGCCGATGGCGCGATACAGCTTGAGCAGCTCGCGGATTTCCTGGCGGGTGCCGCCGACACAGGAGAGATGAGGCGCCGCCTCGAAGCCGTGGTGCTGGTTGAGATGGCGCACGGTCTCGGAGGTGTAGCTCAGGGTCGAGCCACCGGCGCCGAACGTACAGGACACGTACTCGGGCGCGTAGTCCTTCAGCTTCGCCGCGGCACGGTCGAGCTGGCTGCGCTGTTCGTCGGTCTTGGGCGGATAGAACTCGAAGCTGATGGCGGTCATGGCACGGGCGATGGCGGCGGGTGCGAACCAGTATATCGCTTCATCAAGATGGATGTGCAACGAATGTGTGAAGCGCCTGCCGCGAAGGGGGAAGGGCGGGTACCCTGTGCCACTGAGTTCCTGATCACGCCGCACACCATGTCCATCGTCCTTACCGATTTCGCCCGTCCCCGCCTGTTCCCGCGCGTGCCGCGCGGCAACACCATCCAGGACTGCACTGCCGAGCAGTTCGAGGCCCACCTCAATGCGCATGCGCCACTGAAGGTGCTCGACGGCTACGCGCCGTTCTGCAAGCTGTTCGTCTACGAGAACTGGACGAGCACGCGCTGCCTGACCGTGCCGGTCACCGATGCCAACCGCCACCTGCTGCGCAGCGGCTACGAAGCGCGCAACCGCGATGAGCTGCCGGTGCTCGTGCGTTGGTTCGAAGGCGTCGAATCGCCGCGCGCGAACTACCTGGTGGTGATCCTGTACAGCGCCGAGCAGCTGGCCAAAGAGGGCTCACCGATTGATGCGGACTGGGGCATCGTCGGCTGCATCTACACTGCCGAACCGGAGGAGGTGCCGATGGCGCCGATCACGATGATGCGCAATGCGCTCGGTGTGGAGGAGGGCGGTTCCGGCGTGCCGCTGGACCGTGAGGCCTACCAGCGTTCGGTGGCGTTCTGGGAGAACAACGCCAACTGGCGGCCGTAAGCCCGGTCAGGTGCATCCGGCCGCGCTCAGCCGGAAAGCCATTCCCACCACGGGTAATGGTATTCGCGGTCGATTGCCTGCCAGTGCTGGCCGCAGTGTGCACAGGCGACCGTGTGGCAATCGCCCCACCCATCCTCGGCCTCCTGCAACGAGAGCAACTGCATGTGGCCTTGTTCAATCAGGCGCCGGGGATCGAAGAACGGGTAGGTGGGGTTGAGCGCGCACAGGCAACCCTCGCGCGCCTGCCAGTAGCGCAATCGCCGCAGCGCCGCCTTCAGGTGCGCCTGGTTGCTGACCAGCATGCCGCCGAGTTCGATGGGCTGGCAGCGTCGCTCGATCAGGTCGGCGTGCGATGCCAAGGCCTCCAGCGAGGAGGGGGTGAACAACCGCGCAACCGTGCGCGCGGCGTCAGTGATGCGGCTGGCGTCGCGCGACAGCAGATCCTGCAGCAGCACGTCGGCCTGTGCATCGTCGAGCCGGGGTATCGGCGCTGAGGACCACGGCCAGCGCATCAGCGGGCCTTGCCGATGGCGGCGTAATGGCCGGCCGTAAGGCGCAGCAGGTCGGCCGGCGCCAGTTCCACTTCCAGTCCACGACGCCCGGCGCTGACATGCAGGCTGGGCAATACCTGCGCACTGGCATCCAGGAACGTGCGCAGGCGCTTCTTCTGCCCGAGCGGGCTGATGCCACCGACCACGTAGCCGGTGGCGCGCTGGGCAGCATCGGCAGCGGCCATCTCACACTTCCGGCAGCCGGCTGCTTCCGCCAACGCCTTCAGGTCCAACTGGCCGGCCACCGGCACGATCGCCACCAGCAGCTCGTGGGTTTCGGTGCTGGCCAGCAGGGTCTTGAATACCTGTGCCGGGTCGAGGCCCAGCTTGTCGACGGCCTCGCCACCATACGATTCGGCGTGGGCATCGTGCACGTAGCTGCGCACGGTGTGGGCGATCTTCTCGCGCTTGAGCAGGGTGATGGCCGGAGTCATGGGCGCATCGTAGCGCGGCGCGACGCGGCTGCCTTGACCGAGGCTGTTGCCGTGATCTGGTAGTGCCGGACCATGCCCGGTGGCGTGGAGATCGTATTGCCTGCGTGTCGATGAGAAGGCGCCTTGTACCCGCCGGGCATGGCCCGGCGCTACCGGGATGCTCATGGGCCGGCGCTACCGGCGTGCCGAATGCAGAACGGGCGCCCGAAGGCGCCCGTTCTTTCTGCTTCCGTTATCCCGGGCGCGGCATCAGTAGCGGTAGTGGTCCGGCTTGAACGGGCCTTCCACCGGCACGCCGATGTAGTCGGCCTGTTCCTGGGTCAGGGTGGTCAGCTTCACGCCGATCTTCTCCAGGTGCAGGCGTGCCACTTCCTCGTCCAGCTTCTTCGGCAGCAGGTAGACCTTCTTCTCGTAGTTGTCCTTGTTCGCCCACAGGTCGATCTGTGCCAGGGTCTGGTTGGCGAAGCTGTTGGACATCACGAAGCTCGGGTGGCCGGTGGCGCAGCCCAGATTCACCAGGCGGCCCTCGGCCAGCAGGAAGATCGCATTGCCGTTCGGGAAGACATACTTGTCGACCTGCGGCTTGATGTTGACGTGCTTGATGCCCGGGTAGGACACCAGCGCATCGACCTGGATCTCGTTGTCGAAATGGCCGATGTTGCAGACGATGGCCTGGTCCTTCATCGCGCTCAGGTGCTCGATGCGGATGATGTCCTTGTTGCCGGTGGTGGTGACGTACAGGTCGGCGCGGCCCAGGGTCGATTCGATGGTGTTGACTTCATAGCCTTCCATCGCTGCCTGCAGGGCGCAGATCGGATCGATCTCGGTCACGACCACGCGTGCGCCGTAGGCACGCAGCGAGGCGGCGCAGCCCTTGCCGACGTCACCGTAACCGCAGACCACGGCCAGCTTGCCGGCCAACATCACGTCCATCGCGCGCTTCAGACCATCGGCCAGCGACTCGCGGCAGCCGTACAGGTTGTCGAACTTGCTCTTGGTGACCGAGTCGTTGACGTTGATCGCCGGAATCAGCAGGGTGCCGGCCTGGGCCAGCTGGTACAGGCGGTGCACGCCGGTGGTGGTCTCTTCGGAGACGCCCTTCCAGTCCTTCACCACGCGGCCCCAGTAACCCGGGCGCTCCTTGGCCACGCGCTTGAGCAGGTTCTTGATGACCTGTTCCTCATGCGAGGAGGAGGCGGTGTTGACCCAGTCACTGCCGTTTTCCAGCTCGTAGCCCTTGTGGATCAGCAGGGTGACGTCGCCACCGTCATCGACCACCAGCTCCGGACCGGTCAGGGTGCCGTCGGCCAGGGTGAAGGTCAGCGCGTCCAGGGTGCAGTCCCAGTACTCTTCCAGGGTCTCGCCCTTCCAGGCGAACACCGGGGTGCCGGTGGCGGCGATGGCCGCAGCCGCATGGTCCTGGGTCGAGAAGATGTTGCACGAGGCCCAGCGCACGTCGGCGCCGATGTCCTTCAGCGTTTCGATCAGCACCGCGGTCTGGATGGTCATGTGCAGCGAGCCGGTCACGCGCACGCCCTTCAGCGGCAGCTCGGCCTGGTACTTGCGGCGGATCGACATCAGGCCCGGCATTTCATGCTCGGCGATGTCCAGTTCCTTGCGGCCCCAGTCGGCCAGGGTGATGTCGCGGATCTTGTAATCGCCTTCGGTGGAGAAGGTCTTGGCAACAGCGTTCATGCAGTAGCTCCGGTTGTGGGCGAGCGGGTGCTCGCATCTAGCCGGGCGCCGTTGTTACAGAGCCACCTCACCGAGCCTGGCCGGCCTCATGGGGGTCCGGTCGCAGCGCCCCTCGGGAGGGGAGAACGGCCATTATATCGCGCGCCCGGTGTTTCATCGGCGTGACCCAACCATCGGCAGATGGGCGCCTGTGCACGGACTGTTAAGGTCGGGTTTTAACGCACCCTCAGGTGGAACGATGAGCATGCATGTACGCCGCAACCGGCGCTTGACCGGCCTGGTCCTGTCCATGGCCCTGCTGGCGGTGGCTCCGCTGGCCTGGGCGGCAGTGCCGCAGCCCGCGGCGGCCCAGGCCCAGGGCGCAAATGGCTACGAGCTGCCCTCGGCCGCGCTGCAGGCGGTGGTCGACGCCCCGCGTGCGCCCTCGCTGTACCTGTCGCCGCGCCGCGATGTGGCCGCGCTGATGCAGATGCCGTCGCTGCCGTCGATCCAGGTGGTGGCCCAGCCGGAACTGAAGCTGGCGGGCCTGCGCATCAACCCGCGCACGTTCTCCGACAGCCGTTTCAGCTTCGGCGAGAAGCTGTGGCTGATGAACGTGGCCGACGGCAGGGAGCGGCAGATCAGCGGCCTGCCGGGCACGCTGTCGATTGCCAGCCTGGCCTGGTCGCCGGACCAGAAGTGGCTGGCCTTCAATCAGGTCGACGCCGCCAGCGGCGCCAACGAATTGTGGCTGGTGGATGTGGCCGCCGGCAGCGCCCGTCGCCTGGTCGCCGGCCTGAACACGGTGATCGGCAGCGGCTACCAGTGGTTGCCGGACAGCCGCGGTCTGGTGGTGTTCACCCGCCCGGCCAACCTCGGCGCCGCCCCGGCCGCCGACGGCATTCCCACCGGCCCCGCCGTGCAGCAGACCAGCCAGGGCGGCGGCGTGGTGTCGATCCGTACCTATCAGGACCTGCTGAAGAACGAGGCCGACGCGCGCCAGTTCGACTACTACGCCACCACCCAGCCGATGGAAGTCAGCCTGGATGGCCGCACCCGCGCGATCGGCGCGGCGGGCATCTTCATGGGCTTCTCGGTATCGCCGGATGGCCGCTTCGTGCTGCGCCAGCCGGTGCAGCGGCCTTACTCCTATGTGGTGCCGGTCAGCAGCTTCCCGCGCCGCATTGAAGTGATGGACCGTGCCAGCGGCCAACTGGTGCACACCGTGGCCGTGCGCCCGCTGGTGGAAGGCCTGCCGACCGGCAACGACGCCGAAGTGACCGGCGTGCGCGACATCAGCTGGCGCGGCGATGCCGATGCCACACTGGTCTGGGCCGAAGCCCAGGACGGTGGTGATCCGAACCGCGACGCCAAGGTGCGCGACGCGGTGCTGATGCAGGCCGCCCCGTTCGACAGGCCGCCGGTGACGCTGGCCCAGCTCGGCAGCCGTCTGGCCGGCATCAGCTGGGGCCGTGGCGACCTGGCCCTGCTGACCGAGTCGTGGTGGAAGACCCGCAGGACCAAGACCTGGTTGATTGCCCCGGACAACGCCGGTACCGAGCCGCGCCTGCTGTGGGATCGTGATGCGCAGGACCGCTATTCCGATCCGGGCCGGCCCCAGCTGTCCAGCGACGATCGCGGCCGCTCGCTGCTGCAGACCAGCCCCGATGGTGGCAGCCTGTATCTGGTCGGTGCCGGTGCTTCGCCGGAAGGTGACCGTCCGTTCGTGGACCGCTTCGACATCGCCAGCGGAAAGGCCACCCGCCTGTTCCACTCGCAGGCGCCGAACTATTCGGTGCCGGTGGCATTGCTGGACAACCAGGGCAGCTCGCTGCTGCTGAGCCGTGAAAGCCCGGACGAGCCGACCAACTTCCATGTGCAGTCGCTCACCGATGCCAGCGCGGCACCGCGCGCGCTGACCCACTTCCCGCATCCGCTGCCGCAGCTCAAGGGCGTGCAGAAGGAGCAGATCCGCTACAAGCGTGCCGACGGCGTGGACCTCACGGCCACGCTGCTGCTGCCGCCGGGCTACGATCCCACGCGCGACGGCCCGCGCCCGCTGCTGATGTGGGCCTACCCGGGCGAGTTCAAGAGCGCCGCGGCCGCCAGCCAGGTCACCGATTCGCCGTACCGTTTCAACGCGATCAGCTACTGGGGCCCGCAGGCCTTCCTGGCCAAGGGCTATGTGGTGCTGGCAAGTCCTTCGATGCCGATCATCGGCGAGGGTGACAAGGAACCCAACGACACCTATATCGAACAGCTGGTGGCCAATGCCCAGGCTGCGGTGGACGAAGTGGTGCGCCGTGGCGTGACCGACCGCGACCATATCGCCATCGGTGGCCATTCCTACGGTGCGTTCATGACCGCGAACCTGCTTGCGCATACGCGCCTGTTCAAGGCCGGCATCGCCCGCAGTGGTGCCTACAACCGTACGCTGACGCCGTTCGGCTTCCAGGCCGAAGAGCGCAACTACTGGCAGGCGCAGGACGTGTATCAGAAGATGGCGCCGTTCAACTATGCGGACCGGATCAAGGATCCGATCCTGTTCATCCACGGCGTGGATGACAACAATTCCGGCACCTTCCCGATGCAGAGCGAGCGCATGTTCGCTGCGGTGAAGGGACTCGGAGGGACGGCGCGCCTGGTGATGCTGCCGAACGAATCGCATGCCTATCGTGCACGCGAATCGATCATGACCATGCTGGCCGAGAGCGAGCGCTGGCTGGAGCAGACCATCGGCCCGGCAGCCTCCGGCAAGGCGAAGAAGAAGCGCTGACACGTGCATGCCGGCGGCCCCTGTGAGGGGGCCGCCCCGGTCCGGCTGCAATCGACACCGGCAGCGCTGGCGTTGCATGCAGATGAAACCATTTCTGCATCGCAGCACAGCCCACGATCTGGGATAGGCTTGGATCCTGGATCCGTTGACCGAGGCCTGTGCGTCGCCGATGAACGAGTACCGCAGCAGCATCGAGTTCGCTTCTCCCGATCTTCCGCTCCGCGATGACGTGCGCCGGCTCGGCGCGCTGGTCGGCGACCTGCTGGTCGAGCAGGTTTCGGCAACCTTCCTCGACGATGTCGAGGATGTGCGCACGCGGGCCATCGCCCGCCGCGAAAACCAGGCGCCGCTGTCGGAGCTGGCCGAAGGCCTGGCCGGTCGTACGCCGCAGCAGGCCGAGACGATGGTGCGGGCGTTCAGCACCTACTTCCAGGTGGTCAACATCGCCGAGCGCGTGCACCGCATCCGCCGCCGCCGCGACTACCAGCGCGCCGGTACTGCCGCGCCGCAGCCGGATGGCCTGCAGGATGCGCTGCAGCACCTGAAGGCGCAGGGCGTGACGCTGGATGAGTTGGCGCAGTGGCTGCCGCGCATCGATATCGAACCGGTGTTCACTGCGCATCCCACCGAAGCCGTGCGCCGCGCACTGCTGGAGAAAGAGCAGCTGATGGTGGCCAGCCTGGTCGACAACCTCGACGGCCAGCGCACGCCGGGCGAGGCGGCAGCGGATGCTGCACGCTTCCGCATGGCGCTGACCGCTTCCTGGCAGACCACCGACTCCTCGCCGGTGCGGCCGACGGTCGATGACGAGCGCGAGCATGTCGGCTTCTATCTGGTGCAGGTGCTGTACCGGGTGATACCCGTGCTGTACGAATCCCTGCAGCAGGCGCTGCGTGATACCTATGGCGAAGAACTGGCGCTGCCGCGCCTGCTGCGTTTCGGCACATGGGTGGGCGGCGACATGGACGGCAACCCGAACGTGGACGCCCGCACCATCCGCAGCACGCTCGATGCCCAGCGACAGGCAGTGCTGGGGCGCTACCAGAAGGAACTGCTGCAGCTGGCCAGCCTGCTCAGCCAGTCCACCGAGCGGGTGGGGGTGAGCAATGCGCTGCAGGCGCGCGTGTCGCACTACCAGCAGCTGTTGCCGCAGGTGCAGTCGCGCCCGCGGCACGCCGACATGCCGTACCGGCTGCTCAACGACCGCATGCGTGCACGCCTGCAGGCCACCCTGGACGATGCAGAGGGGGCCTATGCAGGCCCGGACGAGCTGATCGACGATCTGCAGCTGATCCTCGACAGCCTGCGTGCCAACCGTGGCGAGCATGCCGGCGGATTCGCCGTGCAGCGACTGTTGTGGCGGGTGAAGACGTTCGGCTTCCATCTGGCGCGGCTGGACGTGCGGCAGGAGTCGAGCGTGCATGCGCGTGCGCTGGCGGCAGTGCTGGGCGGTGAAGCGGCCTGGGAAGGAATGGATACATTGGCCCGCGCCGGCCTGCTCGGCCCACACGCCAGCGGCGAGCAGCCGCTGCCGGTGGGCGACGACGAAGGCAACCAGCGATTGGATGCGGTGTTCGCGGCGCTGGCCGACGCGCGCGCGCGGCATGGCAGCGAGGCGCTGGGCAGCTACATCATCTCGATGGCACATGACCGCAGCGATGTGCTGGCCGTGCTGGCGCTGGCGCGCCGCGGCGGATTGGCTGACGAGGACGGCGCGGTGCCGCTGGACATCGCACCGCTGTTCGAGACGGTGGACGATCTCAAACGCGGTACTGCGACGCTGCGCGACCTGCTGGCCGATCCGGTCTATCGCGCTCATCTGCGGGCACGCGGTGATGTGCAGATGGTGATGCTGGGTTACTCCGACAGCAGCAAGGACGGCGGCATCGCCGCCTCGCGCTGGGGCCTGCAGCGTGCGCAGGTGGAACTGCTGGACGTGGCGGCGGAGGCCGGCATCCGCCTGACCTTCTTCCACGGCCGTGGTGGTTCGATCAGCCGGGGCGGCGGCAAGACCACGCACGCGGTGGACGCGTCGCCACGTGGCAGCATCGATGGTCGCCTGCGCGTGACCGAGCAGGGCGAGGTGATCCACCGCAAGTACGGCATCCGCGCGCTGGCGCTGCGATCGCTCGAGCAGGCCACCGGTGCGGTGCTGCGGGCCAGTCTGCGTCCGCGTGCCGCGGAACCCCGCGAGGAGGGCTGGCGGCCGGTGATGGACGTGGTCGCCACGGCCAGCAGCGAGGTCTATCGCGCCTTCGTCGGCCAGGCCGGTTTCATGGATTACTTCCGTACGGCGACGCCGATCGATGTGATCGAGCGGATGACGCTGGGTTCACGGCCGTCGCGTCGTCTCGGCCAGGATGCGGCACTGGGCAACCTGCGTGCGATCCCGTGGGTATTCGCCTGGAGCCAGGCCCGCGCGGTGATTCCCGGCTGGTATGGCGTGGGCAGCGGCCTGCAGGCGGCGGTGGATGCCGGCCATGAACCCGTCCTGCGCGACATGGCGCGCGACTGGCCGTTCTTCCGCACCTTCCTGGACGACATCGCAATGGTGCTGTCCAAGGGCGATATCACCATCGCCGAACAGTTCTCGCGTCTCTCCGGTGACCTGCACGGGCGCTTTTTCCCGCAGATCCAGCACGAACTGGCGCTGACCCGCCGCTGGCTGCTGGCACTGATGGACCAGCAGACCTTGCTGGAGCACGATGCGCGGCTGGCGCTGTCGATCCGCCTGCGCAATCCCTATGTCGATCCGATCAGCGTGCTGCAGGTGGACCTGCTGCAGCGCTGGCGCGCAAGCGGGCGGGAGGACGAAGAACTGCTGCGCGCGCTGGTGGCCTGCGTGAATGGTGTCTCGCAGGGCGTGCAGAACACCGGGTGATCCGCATCCGCCGGGCATGGCCCGGCGCTACCCGCCTCGGTGGGTGCGAGGCTTGCCCCGCACGCTCTCACTCTTCAGGTGAAGGCGGATTGGACGCCAGCAGTTCCAGGTGACGTTGCTCCATTTCCTGCCGCAGCTGGCGCCGGATCAGCGCGGCGGCCTGCCGGCGCTTTTCGTCCGAACTGGCGGGCTGCAGCGGGGGGACCGGCGTTGGCCGCCCCTCTTCGTCCACCGCCACCATGGTGAAGAAACAACTGTTGGCGTGGCGCACGCTGCGCTTGAGGATGTCCTCGGCCACCACCTTGATGCCGATCTCCATCGACGAGGTGCCGGTGTAGTTCACCGAGGCCAGGAATGTCACCAGTTCGCCCACCGCGATCGGCTGGCGGAACATCACCTGGTCCACCGACAGGGTGACCACGTAGCTGCCGGCGTAGCGGCTGGCGCAGGCGTAGGCAACCTGGTCGAGCAGGCGCAGGATGGCGCCGCCGTGGACCTTGCCGGAGAAGTTGGCCATCTCCGGCGACATCAGCACGGTCATGGACAGCTGGTGGGTTTTGAGTTCGGTCGACATGCAGCGATTGTATCGGCGTGGCGCAGCTCGTGTGGAGCCGAGCCCGCGCTCGGCTGCTCTCGGCGCAGGCAAAAGAAAGCCGAGCATGGGCTCGGCTCTACAGAAAGCAGAAGGGCCGCTTGCGCGGCCCTTCGTGTTTCTTACTTCAGCTTCGCATCGGCGCGCAGGGCGGCGGCACGATCGGTCTTCTCCCAGGAGAAGGCCGTGGCGTTGACCGTCTCGCCGGCACCGTTGAGGTAGCTGAACTCCTTCGGCTTGCGGCCGAAGTGGCCATAGGCCGCAGTCTGCTGGTACATCGGGTGGATCAGGTCCAGCATCTTGATGATGCCGTACGGGCGCAGGTCGAAGTGCTTGCGGATCAGCTTCTCGATCTTGTCGTCGCTGATCTTGCCGGTGCCGAAGGTGGTGACCGAGATCGAGGTCGGCTCGGCCACGCCGATGGCGTAGGAGACCTGCACTTCGCAGCGGTCGGCCAGGCCGGCGGCAACCACGTTCTTGGCGACGTAGCGGGCAGCGTAGGCGGCCGAGCGGTCAACCTTGGACGGATCCTTGCCGGAGAACGCGCCGCCACCGTGACGGGCCCAGCCGCCGTAGGTGTCGACGATGATCTTGCGGCCGGTCAGGCCGCAGTCGCCCACCGGGCCGCCGATCTCGAACTTGCCGGTCGGGTTGATGTGGAACTTGGTGCCCTTGTGCAGCCACTTGGCCGGCAGCACCGGCTTGATGATCTCTTCGCGGACGGCCTCGATCAGGTCCTTCTGCTTGATGCCCGGGGCGTGCTGGGTGGACAGCACCACCGCGTCGATGGCGGCCACTTCGCCATTCTCGTAGCGCAGGGTGACCTGGCTCTTGGCGTCCGGGCGCAGCCACGACAGCGGCGAGTTCTTCTTCTTGCGGATCTTGGCCTGCTGCTCGACCAGGCGGTGCGACAGGTGGATCGCGGCCGGCATGTAGCTGTCGGTCTCGTTGGTGGCGTAGCCGAACATCAGGCCCTGGTCGCCCGCGCCCATTTCTTCCGGCTTCTTGCGGTCCACGCCCTGGGCGATGTGCGGCGACTGCTTGCCGATCAGGTTCAGCACGCCGCAGGTGGCGCCGTCGAAGCCGACGTCGGAGCTGTCATAGCCGATGTCCAGGATGACCTTGCGGGTCAGCGCTTCGAGGTCGATCCAGGCGCTGGTGGTGATCTCACCGGCAACAATGGCCACACCGGTCTTGACCATGGTCTCGCAGGCCACGCGGGCGCGCTGGTCCTGGGTCAGGATCGCGTCCAGCACCGCGTCGGAGATCTGGTCGGCAATCTTGTCCGGATGGCCTTCGGAGACCGATTCGGAGGTGAACAGGTAGCTGGACATCAGGCTTAATATCCCTTGATTCGGATGGAAAGATGGGCGCGCATCATACACGGGGTGCGCCGCCTGTGCATTGTGAACCCGTACGGGTTGCCGGTGGTTAAGGTGACGTGCCCTCTGGCACAAGGCCTGGCGGGCGTCTGCAGGGCATGGTGCGCAGGCAGTGTTCCACTGGCGTGACCATTGCCGCAAGGCCGTGCTGCGGGGGGAAGAGGGCGTTTCCGGCGTTGCCGGAGCGGGACCGGCCGTCATCGTTCTGCCCCGAAACCGCCATCTGCCTGCCGCGTGCCAGGCGCAGGCTGTCGGCCAATCCGGCCGCCGGGTATCAGTGAGCACGCCATGCAGGAACTCGAACAGCGTCTGCAGCAACGCTTTCCGGAGTGGTTCCATGGCCGCCGCGGCCAGCTCGCGCGGCCCCTGCTGCGCAGTGTCGGTCGCTGGTCGCGGCTGGACCGGGTGGAGGACTTCCTGCGGCGCAACGCGGACGTGCGCGGATTCGGCTTCGTGGCCGCCGGACTGGAGTTCCTGGACGGCCAGTACCAGGTGGATCCGGCCGCCCTGGCCCGCATTCCGGCCACGGGCCGTCTGCTGATCGTGGCCAATCATCCGTCCGGCGCACTCGACGCGCTGGCGCTGCTGGACGCGGTCGGCCGCATCCGCCGCGATGTGCGGATCGTGGCCAACGATCTGCTGGGCGCCATCGGCCCCCTGCAGGACCTGCTGCTGCCGGTCCGCATCCTCGGAGGCAAGGTCCAGCGCGGCAGCCTGCAGGCGGTGGAGCAGGCGCTGGCCGCCGAGCAGTGCGTGATCGTGTTTCCGGCGGGCGAGGTGTCCCGGCTGTCGTTGCGTGGCATCCGTGATGGTCGCTGGCAGCGCGGGTTCGTCAGGTTCGCCCGGGCCGCCGGCGCCCCGGTGTTGCCGGTGAGGGTGGAGGCACGCAATTCGGCCCTGTTCTACGGCGCCTCGACCCTGTTCAAGCCAGCCGGCACAGCGCTGCTGGCGCGCGAGATGTTCGCGCGGCGTGGTCGGCCGTTGCGGTTGCGCATCGGTGAACCGATGCAGCTGGGACAGGGCGACCCGGGCGAGCAGCTGCTGGCGGTACGGCGCGCGGTGTATGCGCTGGGCCGCGACCTGCGCCCCGGCGAGACTGCCGGCGCCGGCCCCGAACCACTGGCCGCACCCGTGCCGCCGTCGCAGGTGGCGGCCGCCATCGCTGGCGCTGTCCGGCTCGGACAGACCGCCGACGGCAAGCAGATCCTGCTGGCCAGTTGCAGCGCCGACTCGCCGCTGCTGCTGGAACTGGGACGTCTGCGCGAGCTGACGTTCCGCCAGGTGGGCGAGGGTACCGGCCACAGCCGCGACCTGGACGCCTTCGATCCGCAGTACGAGCACATCGTGATCTGGGACGCTGCCGCGCAGCGCATCGCGGGCGCGTACCGCATCATGCGGGGCGCGCACGCGCTGGCCCGGCACGGACTGGCAGGGCTCTACAGCGCGTCGCTGTTCCGCTATTCCGACGATGCCATCACCCATATCGCCGAGGGGCTGGAGCTGGGCCGCAGCTTCGTGGTGCCCGATTACTGGGGCAGCCGCAGCCTGGACTACCTGTGGCAGGGAATCGGCGCCTACCTGCAATGCCGGCCAGGCATCCGTTACCTGTTCGGTGCGGTCTCGATCAGTGCGGCGTTGCCGCGCGATGCGCGCGAACAACTGGTGGCCTACTACCAGCGCTACTACGGCGGCATCGCCGGCCTGGCCGAGTCGAACCGGCCCTTCCAGTACTTCGCGGCACCGCCCAGTTTCGGCGAACTGGATGCGGGCGCAGCCTTCGATGTCCTGAAGGCCAACCTGGCCGCACTCGGGACTGGCGTGCCGACCCTGTACCGCCAGTACACCGACCTGTGCGAGCCCGGTGGCGCGCGCTTCCTTGCGTTCGGTGTCGACCCGGCGTTCAGCGACTCGATCGACGGTCTTATCGAGGTGGACCTGTGCGCGATCCGACCGCACAAGCGCAAGCGCTACCTGCGCGATGCCGGAGCGCAGGCATGAGCGCGCTGGCGACGTTGTCGCCACACCGTCGCGCCGTGTTCGTCTCCGACGTGCATCTGGGGTCGCGCCATTGCCATGCTGCCGAACTGGCCGTGTTTCTCTCCCACCTGCGCTGTGAACGGTTGTACCTGGTCGGTGACATCATCGACCTGTGGTGGATGGCGCATCACCGCGCCAACTGGCGGCAGTCGCACAGCGACGTCATCCAGGCGCTGCATGCACTGCGTCGCAACGGTACCGAGATCATCTACATCCCCGGCAATCACGATGCCTCGCTGCGCCATGTCTGCGGGTTGATGCTGCCGGCGATGCAGGTGCGCCGTCGCGCGATCCACGTGACCGCCGACGGGCGACGGTTGCTGGTCGCCCATGGCGACGACTACGACGGTGTCACCCATTTCGGCGGCCTGCAGGAAAAGTTCGGCGATTGGCTGTACTACCGCATCCTGACCGGCAACCAGGCGCTCAACGCCGTGCGCCGCAGGCTGGGCATGCGCTACTGGTCGCTGTCGGAATTCCTCAAGAAGCGCAGTGGAGCGGCCGAGCGCTACATCGAGCGCTTCGTGCAGGCCGGGCTGGACGACGTGCGCCGGCGCGGCCTGGACGGCATCATCTGCGGGCACATCCACCGTGCGGCGCTGGTCGAGCGCGACGGCCTGGTCTACGCCAACGACGGCGACTGGGTGGAGAGCCTGACCGCGCTGGCCGAAGATCATGACGGCGCGCTGCGCCTGCTCGATCACCATGGGCGGACGCTGGTGGAGCTGCCCGGCGCAGCCCGGCGCGCGGCAGCTGCCTGAGCCCAGCGGCACCGGCCACTGTCCGGGCTCTGCTGTCGCCCGGCAAAGCCGTTAGCATCGGGCCATGGATTCCTTGACCCAGATCGTTCTCGGCGGCGCCGTAGCCGCTGCCATCGCCCCGCCCGGACATCGCCGCGCGGCCCTGCTGGCCGGTGCCGCACTCGGCACCCTGCCGGATCTGGATGCCTTGTGGCTGGGCTTCACTGCCGAGGATCCCGTAGCGGTGATGGTCGACCACCGCAGCTTCAGCCATTCGCTGCTGGTGCTGCCCTGGGTGGCGGCGCTGATCTGGTGGCTGTTCAAGCGCTACGGCCGGGGGCGGGTGGCGCAGTCGCCGCTGCGCTGGTTCTGGGCCATCCAGCTGGCGCTGGTCACCCATCCACTGCTGGATGCGTTCACCGTCTACGGGACCCAGCTGTGGTGGCCACTGCGGCCACACCCGACCATGGGCTCGAGTGTTTTCATCATCGACCCGGCGTACACGGTATGGCTGCTGCTGGGCTGCGTGGTGGCGTGGTTCGGGCGCGCGCGGCCCTGGGCCGGCAAGGTACTCGGGGTTGCCCTCGTGCTCAGTACCGGCTACCTGGGATGGAGCCTGCTGGCCAAGGCACAGGTCGACCGTGCCGCCCAGCAGAGCCTTGCGGCCATGGGGCTGGACGATGCGCCACGATTCTCGGTGCCGATGCCGTTCAACACCCTGCTGTGGCGGGTGGTGGCGATGACCCCGAACGGTTACGTGGTCGGCGATCGCTCGCTGGTGGCCGACCGCGGCCCGATGCAGTTCGAAGGCCACCCGTCCAATGTGCAGGCCCTGCGTGAAGCGCAGTCGATTCCGGCGGTTCAACGCCTGCAGTGGTTCAACCGTGGCTTCATGCGTGCGCAGGTCGTGGACGGAATGCTGGTGCTGAGTGATCTGCGCATGGGCCTTGAGCCGGATTACACCTTCAACTTCGCGGTGGCACGGCAGGTCGATGGGCGCTGGCAGGCGATCGTGCCCGAGCAGCGGCGCACGGATTACAGCAGCCCAGCGGCGCGCGCCGATGTCGGCGTCAGGCTGGCCGCGATGTGGCAGCGGATCTGGCATGCGCCGGCAGCGACGGGCGCCACCGGCGGTGGTGCCCCGGTGCACGCGGGCGATTGATCGGCAGGCGGGGATGCTGTGCCGGCGTCAGGCCGGCGGTGCTGCGCGGTTGAGCTGGATCGAGCGATGCAGGACCTGGCGCGGCGCATTGGCGATGTCGAAGCCGACGAATGCCAGCAGGAACTGCAGACCTGAAATCAGCGAAACCATGACGATCATGAGCGTACCGACCGGCGTCGCAACCTCCGCCGATGCCGATGCGATCCAGTGGTACGCGCCGAACACGCCACCAAAGGCAAGCAGTCCCAGCCCGGCGATCAGCTCCAGCGAGGCGATGGTCAGGTCGCGCAGGAAATAGTTGTAGCCGACACGCTTGAGCGTGTTGCGCACGTGCTTGAAGGCGAACTCGCCCAGTACCCGGCTGATGCGCAGGTTGCTGGTCTCGTCGGCATAGCGCGCGTCCATCGCCACGTCCTGCACCACGGCACGCACCGTGTTGAGGCGGAACAGCATGTCGGTCTCGAAGAAGTAACGGTCGCTGATCGCATCCAGGGGCAGATGGCTGGCAACGCGGGCGTGGATGGCGGTGTAGCCGTTGGTCGGGTCGAACACCTGCCAGTAGCCGGACGACGCCTTGCTCATGAACGACAGCGCGAGGTTGCCGATCCGCCGCAGCAGCGGCATGCGACGGATGTGGCTGAGGTTCCAGAAGCGGTTGCCCTTGGTGTAGTCGGCGTTGCCCTCGGCGATGGGAGCGACGAAGTCCATCAGCAGTGTGGGATCCATCTGGCCGTCGCCATCGACCTTCACCAGGATGTCCATGCCCTCGGCGATGGCCGCGCGGTAGCCGGTCTTGATCGCACCACCGACGCCGCGGTTCTGCGCATGGAACAGCACCCTGACCCGGGGATCGCGCGTGCTGTCCTGGACCATCCGGCCGCTGCCATCCGGGCAGGCATCATCAACGCAGTAGATCGCGGTGACCGCATCGTCGATCGCTGCGAGCACGCCGAGCACGTGGCGGGTCACCCGGTAGCAGGGAATGATGACGGCGATCTTCGGTGGCGTGGCCGGGCGCGCGTAGGCGTTCATCTGCATCGTCCTCAGGGCTGCGGCGGTGCCGGCGGCGGCGCGGGCGCGGCCAGCATCGCGGCCGCGGGCACTTCCACCAGGTCGGCGTACATCGAACGGGGTTCGGCGACGTCGCTGACCATCACATGGTGATAGCGGTTGAACGTGGTGTTGAAGCGGTCTTCGGGCATGTCCGGGAAGCGCGCGCGGAAGTACGCCAGCTGCGGGAAATACAGCGTGTGGTTGACTGCCGGGATGCCGACGCCGGACAGCAGCGCACCGTAGCGTCCTTCCACCACCAGTGCTCCGTCCGCAGCCTGCCGTGCACCGCGCGCCTGCATGGACGCCAGCACGGCGCTGCGGTCCATGTCGAAGATCGGCCGGGCCGACTGCACCGGATTGAACAGTCCGTTGGTCAGCACGTTGCCCAGCGCGGCCACCGCCAGCACCAGCGCCACCGGATGCGCGGCGAACCGCGGGCGGCGCGCGGCGAAGGCCAGCACGCCCACGCACAGCAGTGGCCATGCATCGGCCGTGGCATGAAGCCGGCTGAAACTGCCCTGGCCGAAGGCGAACTTGAGCAGGCATCCCGCCAGCAGCAGGGCCGCGAGCAGCAGCAGGCGGCCGCGTCCCAGGCGCACCCCGCCGCGCACCAGCACGATCGCGCAGCCGATGTTCAGCAGCAGGCCCAGTGCCAGCAACGCACGGGTGGGCGGCACCATCGACAGCCCGGTCAGCTGGCCGATCCGCAGCGGCACCGGCAGGAAGATCCAGCAGGCGACCAGCGCGATGCCGGTGGCCAGCACCGCCAGCGACAGCCGGTGGCCGCGCGCCCAGCGCAGCACCTGCGTCCAGTCGGCGAGGACGGCGGTGAACAGCGGCAGCAGGCTGCTGAACACTGCGATCTCGCAGGCGTTGGACGGCTCGAACGCAGGCAGCGGATAGAACCCGCGCGTCATCAGGTTGGGGAACCCGTGGGTGAGCAGCGCGACCGGGCTGACGCCGCCGCCCGCGCTCTCGCGCTGGCCGGGATAGACGGTGTTGCGGACGATCTCGATCGCTTCGTGGAAATAGCCCAGGAACGCCAGCAGCGCCAGGCCGCCGGCGACCGCCGCATCGAGCAGGCGTGCCACTGTCAACGCATCGCGGCGGAAGGCCAGCACCAGCACGCCCATGGCCAGCAGCGCTGAAATGATGAAGGGCGGGTAGGCCACGGCCAGCAGCCAGACCACCAGTGCGTAGGCGCTGGCGAGGATGCGCAGCCAGCGGTTGTCGATCCGCAGCCAGGCCACGGCTACCCACGGGGCCAGCGCGAACGCGCCCCAGTTGGTCGTCCACCACACCTGCACGTAGGGCGAGAAGTACAGGGTCAGCGCGACCAGCACGGCCGCCAGTGGCGGAACCCGCAGCTGGCGCAGGAACAGCGCCCAGCCGCACAGGAACGCCATCGCCATGAACATGAAGAAGAACGAGTAGGCGTTGGCCGGTGGCAGGATGAAGAAGGCCCAGTGGTACGGCTTGAACAGCAGGCCCCAGTCCAGCAGCGGAAGCGCCTGGAACGAGCGCAGCGTCTCGTGGTACGGCGAAAACGCGTTGGTCGCGCCGAAGTCGTTGGCTACCGCGATCTGCACGTAAGGGGTGTAGACCATCCACTCGTCCATGCGGATGCCCCGCGCCTTGCCGAGCAGGGGCTCGATCGGCGCCAGCCCCAGGTACTGGCTGGCCATCGCATACGACGAGGGCGTCAGTGCAAATGCGACATACAGCAGGCACAGCACCGCCACGATGCCCAGGCACAGACGGGCCTGGCGGGAGTCGAGGCCATCCAGCAGGCCGCCTTCCCGGGCGGCGAGGGGCAGCGTGCTACCCGGAGTCGTTGCGCGTGCTGTCATCAGGAATCCCTTCAGGCGCGGAGCTCGGTGGTCCCGTTGCCGCGCACGCGGAAGGGGCCGGGTCCAGCGCGCGCCCGTCCTCGACGCTAGCCCGCGACGATTCTAGCGGGTTGCCAGCCATGCGGCGCGTGGCACTGCCGCAGCGCAGCGGTGCAGGCGCCGGTCAATACACCGTCGCGCGGCCCTGCACGAACGAGAAGAAGAACACGGCATTGGGATCGTTCTGCACCAACCGGAACTCGCGACGCATGCCCTCCACCGTATCCTCGTCCACGGTGCCGGCCTGCAGCAGCTGCTCGGCGGCCGACAGCAGCAGCTGCTCCCAGAACGCGATCATCGTCTTGCGCCGCGCCGGCTCGCGGTTGTCCAGGTGGATCGTCTTGATCTCGGTATGCACATCGCGGAAACCACCGGCCAGCAGCAGGTTGCCGAGCTTGGCGCCGACGAAGGGATCGCCGCCGTGGTCATACTGGAAATCGTTGAACGCCATCCAGTAACGCCAGATGTGAGGCGAATACGGATCGAGCAGGAACGATGCGTTCATCACTTCGGTGATGTAGACCGGCGATCCCGGTGCGAGTACGCGGCGCACTTCGCTGAGCACGCGGGCCGGCGAAGGTACATGCTCCAGCACCCAGCACAGGAATGCCGAATCGAAGCTGCGTGCCTCGAACGGCAGCTCGCCTGCATCGGCCTGCTGCAGGGTGTAACGATCGCTGCACCACGGCGTGCGCGCGAGGTTCTCGCGCGCGGTCGCCAGCTGCGTTTCGCTCAGGTCCACGCCGGTCACGTGCAGGTCGGGGAAGCGGCGCAGCAGGATCTCGGTCTGCGCGCCCACGCCGCTGCCGACTTCCAGCAGGCGTCGTGCGCTGCCGTAGTCGATCTGGCCGAAGATGCTCGATTCCAGCAGGCGGGCCTGGGTCATCAGGCGCTGCTGTTCGGTGCCGGAGAACCCGTGCAGGTAGGTGGGGGAGGAAATCGGCGGTGTCATGGTCGCGGGCTCGTGGTGCGTCGTGCAGGGTCGACTGCGGGGCGTGCGGGGTCAGGCAGCCGACGGCAGCGCCGGTTGCCCGGCGATCAGTCGGTCGAAGTACTCGGTGGTCAGCGTGATCTGGCTCTGCGGATCTTCGGCGCGGTTGACCACGGCGCGGAACGCCGCATTCTCGGGCCGGTCCTTGGCGTACCAGCCCAGGTGCTTGCGCGCGATGCGCACGCCCTGCGGCTCGCCGTAGAAGGCATGCAGGGCGTGCAGGTGGCCGAGCAGGATGTCGCGCACTTCGGCCAGTGACGGCGGGGCCAGTTCCTCGCCGGTGGCCAGGTAGTGCGCCACCTCGCGGAAGATCCATGGCCGGCCCTGCGCTGCGCGACCGATCATCACTGCGTCCACGCCGGTCTGCTGCAGGACGAAGGCGGCCTTGCGGGGCGAATCGATGTCTCCATTGGCGATCACCGGAATGCGCAGCGCGGCCTTGATCTCGCCGATCGTGGCGTACTCGGCCTGGCCGGTGTAGTGCTGGTCGCGGGTGCGGCCGTGCACGGCCAGTGCGGCGATGCCGCTGTCCTCGGCGATGCGGGCGATCAGCGGCCCATTCCGGTGGTCACAGTCCCAGCCGGTGCGGATCTTCAGCGTGACCGGCACATCGACCGCGTTGACCACGGCAGCAAGGATGCGCGCCACCAGCGATTCATCACGCATCAGCGCCGAACCAGCCCACGCATTGCAGACCTTCTTGGCCGGGCAGCCCATGTTGATGTCGATGATCTGCGCACCATGGTCGACGTTGTAACGCGCCGCCTCGGCCAGCTGCTGCGGCTCGGTGCCGGCGATCTGCACGCTGATCGGTGCCGGTTCACCCTCATGGTCCATGCGGTGGATCGACTTGCGCGTGTTCCAGAAGCGCGGGTCGCTGATGGTCATCTCGGAGGCGGCCAGGCCCGCGCCCAGCCGTTTGCACAGCAGGCGGAACGGCTTGTCGGTGACGCCGGCCATGGGCGCCAGCACGACGTTGGGAGCAATGGTGTAGGGGCCGATCTGCATGCGCCCATTGTAGGCCGCAGGCGGTCACATGGCCGGGTCAGCGGGACGCCGGTTCAGGCCCATCCGGACCGACCTCATGCCGTACGGGCATCAGCAGATGCTTGACGGTTGCTTCCGCCGCCCCCAGTGGCGGGTCATGGTGGGCGGCTGGGGGAGGGCTGCGCGGCCTGCAGAATGGCAGGCAGAAAAAGGCCCGGGCACCTGCGCGCCCGGGCCGGTTCATCCAGCTGCAGCGTGGACCTACCTGATTTCCACGTCGGCCGGGGTCAGCCGTGGCATCGCCGCTGCGGCGCCTTCCTTCTCGGTCGAGCGGCCCGCGAACTGGTTGGCGAAGCGCACATGGCGTGCGAACGGCGCCTCCGGCAGCTGGGCAAGGGAGGCGGCCAGCGCGCCGTTGAAGGCGTCGCCGGCACCGGTGGTATCGATCGCCTGCACCTGCTCGGCACCCACGCGGTAGTACGGCTGGGTGTCGCCGCGCAGGTTCTCATCGGCATGCGAAACGAACACACCCACCGAGCCCAGGGTCACCACCACGGTACCGTTGCCGACCAGCTTGCGGCACAGCGCATGCAGGCTGGCACCATCCAGCGCGGCCACGTCGTTGGCATCCACGCGCTCGCCGACATGGCGGCCCAGCAGGGCGGCGAACTCGGTCTCGTTCGGGGTGATCACATCGGCCAGCTTGAGCAGGCCGATGGTCGAGGGGGCGTCGGCCGGTGCGGTGTTGAGCACGGTGGTGACACCGGCCTCGCGGGCGGCAGCCAGGGCCGCTTCGATGGTCTGCACCGGCGACTCCAGCTGCACCAGCACCACCCGGGCACCGGTCAGCAGCGCCTGTTGCTGCTGCAGGAAATCGGTGCTCAGGGCGGCATTGGCGCCCGGGCCGATCACGATGGTGTTGCGACCCCGTGCATCGACATAGATGCCGGCGGTCCCGGTCGGTTCGCTGCTGGCTTCGGCAATCAGCGCGAAACCGTCCTGGCCGGCGAGGTCGCGGGCGGTGGCACCGCCGGCGTCATCGCCCAGGGCGCACACGAAGTGGGTGTCGGCGCCCGCGCGGCATGCGGCCACGGCCTGGTTGAAGCCCTTGCCACCGGGGCCGGTGCTGTAGCGGCCGGCAATGGTCGCGCCCGGTGCCGGCAGCGACTCGCACCGCCACACGTGATCGACATTGAAGGAACCGACGACAACGACACTGCTGCTCATAGGGAATCTTTTCTCGAACTAGGGTTCAACTGAAATGCGTCAGCACGCCGGCGATGGTCGCCGTCATGAAGGTGGCGATGGTACCGCCCAGTACCGCGCGCAGGCCGAACTTGGCCAGGTCGTGGCGACGTTCCGGGGCCAGGCCACCGATGCCGCCGATCTGGATCGCGATCGAGCTGAAGTTGGCGAAGCCGCACAGCGCATAGGTGGCGATCAGGCGGCCTTCGTTGGACAGGGTGACGCCGGCGACCTGGCCGTTCACGATCTGCGACAGCTCGGTATAGGCCACGAATTCATTGATCACGACCTTCTGTCCGATCAGCGACCCCACGGTGGTGGCGTCGGCCCACGGGGTGCCGATCACCCAGGCGATCGGTGCCAGCAGGTAGCCGAAGATGGTCGACAGGTTGGTCGGCTTGCCGATCTGTGCGGCCAGGCCGGTCACTTCGCCGAGCCAGGTCAGCGGGGCGTTCAGCAGGGCGATCAGGGCGATGAAGGCCAGCAGCATTGCGCCGATGTTCAGCGCCAGCTTCAGGCCGTCGCCGGCGCCGGCCGCCGCCGCGTCGATGATGTTGCTGGAGGTCTTCTCCACTTCCATCTTGACCGTGCCGCGGGTCAGCGGGGTGCCGGTTTCCGGGATCAGCAGCTTGGCCACCACCAGCGTGGCCGGTGCGGCCATGATGCTGGCCGCCAGCAGATGCTTGGCGTAGAACGCCTGCTGGGTCGGGTCGCCCCCGCCGAGCATGCCCACGTAGGCCGCCAGCACGCCGCCGGCGATATGGGCCATGCCACCGATCATCATGGTCAGCAGCTCGGACTGGGTCATCTTGGCGATGTACGGGCGCACGGTCAGCGGCGCCTCGGTCTGGCCGATGAAGACGCTGGCACAGACGCTGGTGGTTTCGGCACCGGACACGCGCATCACCTTGGTGATCGCCCACGCCATCACCCGGACGATCGCCTGCATGACGTTCAGGTGGTACATCACGCCCATCAGCGCGGAGAAGAAGATGATGGTGGGCAGCACCTGGAAGGCGAAGATGAAGCCGTAGTTCTGGACGTCCATCAGCGAGCCGAAGATGAACTTCGAGCCCTCGTTGACGAAGCTCAGGACCTTCACGAAGCCGTGGCCGAGTGCATCGAACACGTCGCGGCCGCCGGGGACCAGGATCACCAGCGCCGCAAAGGCGATCTGCAGGGTGATGCCGGTGGCGACGAGCTTCCAGTCCACCGCGCGCTTGTTGTTGGAAAACAACCAGGTGATGCCGATCAGCACCGCCAACCCGAACAGGCCGAAGCCGATCCTGCCCAAACCTTCGACCATGTGAGTGACTCCCCTGGGGCGTCGCGAAAAACGGGAAGCCTAGTGCAGGGCAGGGGCCGGGGCAAGGAAAAGCAGCGTGCGCGCGGCCATCGGCACCGATCGGGCCAGCAACGGCAAGGGGTTGCGGTCGGCACGACGGGTAGAATGGGGCTCGATTCCGGCCCGGATGCGGGCCCGCAGCAGGAGATTCGCATGCATTACCGCCGCCTGGGCTCCACCGGCCTGCCGATATCCGCCCTGTCCTTCGGCGCCTGGGTGACCTTCGGTGACCAGATTCCGCGCGACGAGGCCCGCAATCTGGTTGCCGCGGCCTGGGACCATGGCATCAACTTCTTCGACAATGCCGAGGGGTATGCCAATGGCCGCGCCGAGCAGGTGATGGGCGATGTGATCGCCGACCTGCGCCTGCCGCGCGATGGGTTCTGCGTGTCCAGCAAGGTGTTCTTCGGCAGTGCCAAGGACCCGCGACCGACCCAGCGCGGCCTGTCGCGCAAGCACGTCACCGATGCCTGCCATGCCGCGCTCAAGCGCCTGCGGGTGGACTATCTGGACCTTTACTACTGCCATCGCCCGGATCCCGACGCGCCGATCGCCGAGACCGTGCACGCGATGGATACCCTGATCCGGCAGGGCAAGGTGCTCTACTGGGGCACGTCCGAGTGGTCGGCGGCACAGATCCAGCAGGCGCTGGACATCGCCGCGCGGCACAACCTGCAGGGGCCTTCGATGGAGCAGCCGCAGTACAACCTGCTGCACCGCGAGCGGGTGGAAACCGAGTACGCCCCGCTGTACGCGGGGGCCGGCCTGGGCACCACCATCTTCTCGCCGTTGGCGTCCGGCCTGCTCAGTGGCAAGTACGACGGTGGCATTCCGGCCGACGCCCGGCTCGGCCGCGAGGGCATGGAGTGGCTGCAGGATCTGGTTCTGGGCGCCGATGCACAGGCACGCCTGGCCCAGGTCCGTCATTTCAGCGCGGTGGCACGCGAGCTTGGCCACGCCCCGGCCAGCGTGGCCATCGCCTGGTGCCTGCGCAATCCACAGGTGTCCAGCGTGATCCTGGGCGCCAGCCGGGTCGAGCAGCTGCTGCAGAACCTGCAGGCCGTGGAAGTGCTGGAGCAGATCGACGCTGCCGGCTGGGCCCGGATCGAAGCCGCCTTCGTCTGACCTGCAGCATTTTCCCGCCGGGAGTCGAGCCGTGCTCGACCCCTGGGGCCCCATTGCCCGCCATTCGATTCATGGGGTCTATCGAATTCTGGATTTCGATCATTAATCTCATCAATCAAATTGAGAATGGTTGTTGATTGTCAACTGAGAATCATTATCATTTAACTCGTCCCTCGCACGAGTCCAGATGCTCATGAACGCTCAACCTGTACTGCTGCGCCCTGAAACACTGACCCTCCGCGATCGTCCGGTCCGCGTCGTTCCGCCGGAAGAGGTCATCGACAGCGAAGCCCTGCTCAAGGGCCGTCGTGAAATCCTGATCCAGCACGGCGATCGCTTCTATCGCCTGCGGCACACCAGCAACGACAAGCTGATCCTGACCAAGTAACGCGGCCTGGTCGCCCGCCTCCCTCCCTCCTGCCGGGCGCCGCCCGCAGGGTGGGCGACCCGACCGCTCCTGCTCTCTCCCCCTCGGTCTACCGCGTACGCTCCGGCGTGCCGGTGGCCGGGGGTTCCCCTGCCTGACCGAACGAACCCGATGACCCGCCATACCGCCCTTTGCCTTGCTGTCTGGATGGCGCTGCCGCTGTCCGCCCACGCTGCCACCGCCGCCAGCGCCGCGCCCGATGCGCGCGAATTCGATCGCGTGCAGGTCACCGCCACGCGCACCGAGCGCGCGGTCAGCGACGTCGCCGCGACGGTGGACGTGATCGACCGCGAGCAGATGGACCGGCACCTGGTGCAGGACATCAAGGACCTGCTGCGCTACGAGCCCGGCCTGTCGGTCAGCCGCAGCGCCGCGCGCTTCGGCCTGGGCAGCATCCGTATCCGTGGCCTGGACGGCAACCGTGTGCGGGTGCAGACCGATGGCATCGCGATGCCGACCAGCTTCAACATTGGTTCGTTCTCCAACGCCAACCGCAACTTCACCGATCTGGACACGCTCAAGCGCGTGGAGATCGTGCGCGGCCCGGCCAGCTCGCTGTACGGTTCCGATGCGCTGGGCGGCGTGGTCGCCTTCGTCACCAAGGATCCGGCCGATTACCTGAAGGATGGCAAGGACAGCTACGTCGGCCTGAAGTTCGGCTACGACGGTGAATGGAAGGGCCTGCTCGGCGGTGTCACCACGGCGTTCGGCGGCGAACACTGGAGCGGCATGGTCAACATCAACCATCGCCAGGGCCAGGAAACCGACAACAAGGGCGACGTGCGCAGCAACGACAACACCCGCACCGCCCCCAACCCGCAGGACCGCGACGGTCGCAGCGGCCTGGCCAAGCTGGTCTATGCACCGAGCGAGGACCAGCGCTTCCGCCTGACCGTGGAAGGCAACGAAGACAAGACCGAGACCAACGTGCTGTCTTCGATCGACCGTACCACCACCACCGGCATGAAGGCGCGCGACACGCAGAACCGCACCCGCGTGTCGTTCGCGCATGAAATGGATGCGCTGGACAAAGCCTTTGCCGACAGCCTGCACTGGCAGCTGTATACCCAGCACAGCGAAACCACCCAGATCACCGATGAGGACCGTGCCAACCGCAGCCGTCGCCACCGCGAGTTCAATTTCGACCAGCGCGTGTACGGCCTGCAGGCGCAGTTCAACAAGGCCTTCAGCACCGCCAGCGTCGAGCACGCGCTGACCTATGGCTTCGAGGGTGCACGCACCGAGATCCGCCAGAAGCGCGATGGTTTCCAGGTACTGGCCAACGGCCAGACCAGCACCACCATCCTGCCCGATGCGTTCCCGGTACGCGATTTCCCGATCAGCAAGACCACCGAGCTGGGCCTGTATGCGCAGGATGAAATGCGCATGGCCGGCGGCAAGCTGTCGCTGGTGCCGGGCGTGCGCGTGGACCGCTACGAGCTGAAGCCGGAAGTGGACAACATCTTCGCCGAGGACAATCCCGGCGTGCCGGTGGCCAAGCTGACCAAGACCAGCGTCTCGCCCAAGCTCGGCATGGTCTATCGCTTCACCGACGAATGGTCGCTGTTTGCCGGTTACTCGCACGGCTTCCGCTCGCCGCCGTACAACGACGTCAATCTCGGCTTCACCAACTTCGCCTTCGGCTACACGGCCATTCCCAATCCGGACCTGAAGCCGGAAACCAGTGATGGCATGGAACTGGGCCTGCGCTTCCTGTCGCCGGCTGCCTACGTCAGCGTCAGCGGCTACTACAACGAGTACAAGGACTTCATCGAGTCGCAGTCGCTGGTCGGCACCAATGCGCAGGGCCTGATGGTGTTCCAGTCGCGCAACATCGCCGACGCCCGCATCTACGGCGCTGAACTGAAGGCCGGCGTCGACTTCGGCCAGATCAGCCCGACCCTGCAGGGATGGGCACTGCGCAGTTCCGTGGCCTGGTCGCGCGGCGACAACAAGACCGAGGACACCCCGCTGGATTCGGTCGACCCGCTGCGCGGCACCGTCGGCCTGATGTACGACACCGATGCCTGGGGTGTCGAACTGGCCGGCACGTTCGTCAAGCGCAAGGACCGCGTCGCCTCGGCCACGGTGTACCGCCCGGCCGGCTATGGCGTGGCCGACCTGATGGCACATTGGAACTTTGCCCCGGGTGCGACCTTCAACGTAGGCGTGTTCAACCTGGGCGACAAACGCTACATCGATTGGTCCAACGTGGGTTCGACGCTGTCGCCGACCAGCCGCGTGCTGGATCGCTACACCAGCCCCGGTCGTACCTTCTCCGCCAGCCTTGCCGTTTCCTGGTGACCTCATGAGCCGAGCCTTGTCCGCACGCAGGAATGACTCCATCGCCGCGCCACACCGCGTGGCATGGCCGACCCCGGCACAGCTGGCCACGCTTGGCACCGTGTTGTGTCTCTACCACGCCGACGGCAACGAGCTTGGCGGCTGGCGCCAGGCGGTGCGCGTGCATGCCTGCCAGGGCGTGGACAGCGAGGGCCTGCGCGAAAGCCTGTGCTTCCTTGACGGCCGTGGCCGCTGCGTGTGGCGCCTGTACCTGCTGCCGGACAGCGATTTCCTGGCCTGGGACCGGCTGGTGGCCGCGCTGCCGCCGGGCCCAAAGCACGACAGTGACGGCAGTGTCGGTGAACGCCTGTGGCGGCGCCTGGCCGGTCATCTCGGCGGCCAGCGTTGGCGCCTGTGTGCGCTGCGCCTGCATGCCGCCGATGATGGCCGCACCCTGGCGGCCAGCCTGTCGACGCTGTCGTCGCTGGGCGCGGCCACCGCACGCCGCATCGCGCGCCTGGAAGGCGCCGAGGGCGAGCTGGCCATCGACGACTGCTGCTGTGCCGACGCCGCGCGCCGGCCGGCACCACGGATTCCCGGCGACCTGCCGCTGATCCGCCTCTGATCTGTTTCTGATGGAACGCCCGACGGCCACGGATGGCCTCTCAACGAACCTGCAACCCCGAAGGAAGACCCCGATGAAATTCCAGACAGCCAGCGTCCTGCTGTTGCTCGCCGGCAGCGGCGTGGCCAGCGCGCAGCCCTCCGACATCGCCCGCGACCACGACAGCATCCTGGCCATGCAGGGCGAGTACACCGTGGATTTCGCCTTCGACGAAACCGTGCTGCTGAAGCCGGGCTACGAGCGCGCGCCGGCGATGCGCAGCGGCGGCAATGAAATGGTCGTCGTGGTCGAGGACACCCCGAAGCGCATCGTGCTGCAACACCTGCTGCTGGACGAGAAGAGCGGCCACATCACCAAGCACTGGCGCCAGGACTGGGTCTACGAGGCCCCGAACCGCTTCGAGTTCAGTGCCGATCAGACCTGGCGGGTACGCAGCATCCCGGCGGCGGTGAACCAGGGCGCCTGGACCCAGTGCGTGTATGAAGTGAGCGATGCACCGCGCTACTGCGGCACCGGCAAATGGACCTACACCAACAACGTGCCGAGCTGGACCAGCGACCTGAGCTGGCGCCCGCTGCCGCGTCGTGAGTACACCAAGCGCAGCGACTACAACGCGCTGGCGGTGGTCAATCGCCACACGCTCACCCCGAACGGCTGGACCCACGAGCAGTTCAACACCAAGGTGCAGCGCAACGCCGACGGCAGCCAGGTGGAGATCGCGCGCGAGTTCGGCTTCAACGACTACGTGAAGACCACCGAGATCGACTTCACCCCGGCGCGCGACTACTGGAAGGCCACCGCCGGCTACTGGGCCAAGGTGCGCCAGCGCTGGGACGGTTTCCTGACCCAGGCTCCGGGCGTGCACCTGAAGACCAAGCTGGATGGGATGGCGATGATCATTCCGCTGTTCACCCAGGCGCAGGACCTGCAGGACGGCAAGCAGGTGAAGGACGCGCAGATCGACGAAGTGTTCGCCAGGTACGTGGAAAAGGCCCAGTAGGGTCGAGCCATGCTCGAGGCCACAGCCGGACCCACGCATGGCGTGGATCTAGCGCAAGGAAGGGTGCCGGGCCTGCCCGGCACGCGCTCCGCTGCGCGCCTTCGTCAGGCCTCGCGCAGGGCCAGGGCGGGCGGGGTATGCAGGATGCGCCGGGTGCCCCACCAGCCCGCCAGCAGGCTCAGCCCGATGCCGACCACGCCGCCCAGCAGCAGGCCCGGCCACGGCGGCAGCAGCGGCAGCTCGAACACCTTCTGCGACACCACCAGCCCGATCACGGCCGTGGCGCCCACCGCCAGCAGCGCGGCGAGCGTGCCCAGTGCCCCGAACTCGACCAGTACCGCACCGCGCAGCTGGCGCCGGGTCGCGCCCAGCGTGCGCAGTACCGCGCTGTCGTAGCGGCGCTCGCCGGCCGTGGCCTGCAGGGCAGCCAGCAGGACCAGCACGCCGGCCAGCAGGCTGAACACCATCACCAGCTGCACCGCCTGCGCCACCCGTTCCATCACGTCGCGCACCTGCGAGATCACCGCATCCACGTCCAGCAGCGACAGGTTCGGCTGTGCACGCACCAGTTCGCCCAGCCCGGCTGCCTGGCCGGCCGGCAGGTGGAACGCCGACAGCAGGTTGTGCGGGGTGTCGCCCACGGCGTTCGGATTCAACAGCACGAAGAAGTTCGGCCGGAACGTGTTCCAGTCCGCCTTGCGCACGCTGGTCACGGTGAACTCGCGCTGCTGCTCGCCCACGGAAATGCCGATACGGTCGCCGGTCGAGACGCCGTAGCGTTTGGCCCAGCCGGTTTCCACCGAGGCTTCGGGCGCAGTGCTGTCCGCCTTCCAGAAGTGGCCCTCAAGCAGCGTATTGGCCGGCGGGAAGGTGCTGCGCCAGCTGAAGTTCAGTGGCCGGTTCTCGTCGTCGTCCTCGCGCGGGCCGTTTTCCCGCCCCTGGCCGTCCTGCGCCTGGTCCACGCGCACCGGCGGCTTGCCGTTGATCGCGATCAGGCGGCCGGTGGCCATCGGTTCGATGCTGGCATCGGCAGCACCCAGCGCGCGCAGTGCCGCCAGCACGCCGTCGCGCTGTTCGGGCTGGATGTTGATCAGGAAGTAGTTCGGCGTGTTCTCCGGCAGGCGCTCGCGCCACTGCTGCAGCAACCCCGGCCCGGTCACGGCCAGCAGCAGCAGCGCGCACAGCGACAGCGACAGGCCCACCAGCTGCATCACCGCCAGCATCCGGCGGCGGGTCAGGGCGGCCAGGCCCAGGCGCCAGTTGCCGTGCAGGCGGTGCTGCAGGCTGCGCAGCACCTGCAGCAGCACGAAGCCGCCCAGGCCCGCCGCTGCGGCAAGAGCGGCCAGGCCACCCAGCACCCACAGGGCCAGCTTCAGGTCGCCGGTCACCTGCACGGCCAGCACCAGGCTGGCCAGCAGGGCGGCGACGTAGGCCAGCAGCGAGGCGGGCGGCAGAGCAGCGAAGGAGCGGTTGAGTACGCGCATCGGCGGCACGCCGCGCAGGCGCAGCAGCGGCGGCAGGCCGAAGCCGAACAGCAGCAACAGACCGATGCCTGCACCGGTCAGCGCCGGTGTTGCCTGGGGCAGCGGCAGGCGCTGCGGTATCAGGCTGCCCAGCACCTGTACCAGGCTTTCCTGCGCGGCCATGCCCAAGCCGATGCCGAGCAGGCAGGCCGGAATGGCCAGCATCAGCAGCTGCAGTGCCAGGCCCAGCAGGATGTCGCGCTGGCGTGCTCCCAGGCAGCGCAGGATCGCCACCTGGTCGATGCGGCGCAGGGCGAAGCGGTTGGCGGCCAGCGCGGTGGCAACGCCGGCCAGCAGCACCGCCAGCAGCGCGCTCAGGCCGAGGAAGCGCCCGGCCAGATCGAAGGCCTGGCGCACGCCGCGCTGGGTGTCATCCACGCTGAGCAGGCGCATGCCCTTCACCTGTGGCTGCAGCCATTGCCGGAACGCAGCGATCCGGTCGGCCGGCCCGGCGAACATCAGCCGGTAGCTGATGCGGCTGCCGGGACCGAGCAGGCCGGTGCCGTCGACATCAGCGCGATTGACCAGCAACGTCGGCGACAGCGTGAGGAGGTCGCCGCCGGCATCCGGTTCGGCCTCGATGATGCCGGCGATGCGCAGCGTACCGGCGCCGAACTCGAGGTCATCGCCGGCCTTCAACCCCAGCGCCTGCAGCAGGCGGGGATCGGCATAGGCCTGGCCCTGCGGCGGCATGCCGGCATCGTCGATCAGCGCACCACCGGGCGTGCTGCGTACCCGCAGCGTCCCCCGCAGCGGATAGCCGGCCTGTACCGCCTTGATGCTGGCCATCTGGCTGGCATCGCCCTGGAACAGCACGGTGCCGAAACTGGCCATGCGGGTGGATGCCAGTCCCCGCTGCCTGGCCTCTTCGGCGAAGGCGGCCGGCGGGTCGTCACGCCCGGCGACGCCGAGGTCGCCGCCGAGCATCTCCGCAGCGCTGCTGGTCAGTGCCAGGTTGACCCGGTTCACCAGCGTGCCGACCGCGGTCATCACCGCCACGCCCAGCACCAGCGCGGCGAACACGGTCAGCAGGTCGCCGGCCAGGGCTTCGCGGCGCAGCGCGCGCCACGCATGCCGCAGCAGGTTCATGCGCGGGCCTCGTGCGCGACCGCCTGCAGGCGGCCGTTGTCGATGCGGTGGATGTGCTGGCAGCGCTGGGCCAGGCGCAGATCGTGGGTGACCAGCACCAGCGTGGTGCCGCTGCCGGCGTTGAGCTCGAACAGCAGGTCGCTGATGTGCTGGCCGGTGCTCTGGTCCAGCGAGCCGGTCGGCTCGTCGGCGAACAGGATGCGCGGCCGGGTGACGAAGGCACGCGCCAATGCCACGCGCTGCTGTTCGCCGCCGGACAGCTGGCGCGGGTAATGGCGGGCGCGATGGGCCAGCCCGACCTGGTCCAGCACGGCGTCCACCCGCGCGCGATCCTCGCGCCCGCCCAGCTCCAGTGGCAGGGCGACGTTCTCGGCGGCGGTCAGCGCCGGCAGCAGGTGGAAGCTCTGGAAGACGAAGCCGACCTCGCGAGCACGCAGCTGCGCGCGGGCTTCCTCATCCAGGCTGGACAGGTCGTGCCCGGCCAGAGCGATGCGACCGCGGCTGGGCAGGTCCAGCCCGACGAGCAGGCCGAGCAGGGTGGTCTTGCCGGAGCCGGAGGCGCCGACGATGGCCACGCTGGTGCCTTCATGGACCGTCAAAGTGATGTTGTCCAGTATGTGGACTTCACCCTCCGGGCCATGCACGGATTTGCCGACCTGGTCGACGGCGATGGCGACGGGCGCGCTGCGGGGGGACAGGCTGTCGATGAGGAGACTCCAATGCGCAAGACGGGATGGAGCCGGCGAGCCGGCATGATGATGGTGCTGTTGCTAGGGTTCCTGCTGTTGCCCGGGCTGGCCTGTGCCAAAGGTCCGGCCGGCACCGTCCTGGTGCTCGGCGACAGCCTCAGTGCTGCCCACAATATCCCTGCCGATGCCGGCTGGGTCAGCCTGCTGCAGCAGCGGGTCAGGCAGCAGTCGAAAACGCCGGCGCGGATCGTCAACGCCAGCATGAGCGGCGAGACCACCGCCGGCGCCCTGACCCGGCTGCCGGGCCTGCTGGCGAAGGAGAAGCCGGACGTGGTGGTGATCGCCCTGGGGGGCAACGACGCCCTGCGCGGGCTGACCCCGGCGCAGGTGCAGGGCAATCTGGAAAAGATGGTGCAGGCCAGCCAGAAGGCGGGCGCCAAGGTGCTGCTGCTGGGCATCGATGTGCCCCCGAATTACGGCCCGGCGTACCGCCAGCGGCTGGCGGCCGCCTACCGCGCGCTGGCCGACCGCTACGCTGTGCCGCTGCTGCCGTTCCTGCTGGAGGGGGTGGCCCTGCAGCCGGGGATGATGCAGGCCGACGGTCTGCACCCCACCGCCCAGGCCCAGCCGAAGGTGCTGGACAACGTCTGGCCCCTGCTCAAGCCGCTGCTCTGAGCAGCGGATCGGACCTCTTGACGGAACTTCACATTGCCTCCACCGTCGATCCGGCATGTTTCACAAAGCTGAAGTTAGAGGGAATCACATGCGTCAGACGAAGGAGACTTCCGGCTTGGTGCTGGTGGTCGAAGACAACCGCAACATCTCCGAGATGATCGGCGAATACCTGGAAGGTCGTGGCTTCGAAGTCGACTATGCACAGGATGGCCTGGACGGCTACCGGCTTGCGGCGGAGAACAGCTATGACGTGGTGGTGCTGGACCTGATGCTGCCGCGGCTGGATGGCATCGAAGTCTGCCGGCGGCTGCGCAACGATGCGCGCAAATCGACGCCGGTGCTGATGCTGACCGCGCGCGATACGCTGGACGACAAGCTCACCGGCCTGGGTTTCGGTGCCGATGACTACCTGACCAAGCCGTTCGCGATCCAGGAACTGGAAGCACGCCTGCGCGCGCTGATCCGCCGTGAACGCCGCCAGGTGGGTTCGGAAGTGCTCAAGGTCGCCGACCTGGTGCTCGATCCAGTCAGCATGCGCGCCACCCGCGCCGGCACCGAACTGCAGCTGTCGCCGATCGGCCTGCGCCTGTTGACGATTCTGATGCGCGAATCGCCGCGGGTGGTCACCCGCCAGGAAATCGAGCGCGAGATCTGGGGCAACGGGTTGCCGGATTCGGACACCCTGCGCAGCCATCTGTACAACCTGCGCAAGATCATCGACAAGCCGTTCGATCGCCCGCTGCTGCATACCGTGCAGAGCGCCGGCTATCGCATTGCCGACATCGCCCAGCCGATGGCCTGAGCAGGGACCGTGCCGGTGCAGCTGCAGGCCCGGTGCGGTAGCGGACGGGCAACAGGGCAGGGGATGACCGACTGGCAGTGTCGGCGGTCATCATCCCTGCACGACCACGGCGCGGTGCGCTGCCTATAATCGCAGCGCTCTGACCGGGACCCCGCAATGCCGCACGGCCTGCCGCGCAAGATCCGTATCGCCTTCATCCTGCAGGCAGTGCTGGCCAGCCTGGGCATCCTGCTGGGCGCATGGCTGGTGTCGCTGGTCATCAAGCACAGCCTGGTCGGTGCAGCGCTGCGCGAGGAAGCGGCGTATTACTGGACGTTGCACGACGCGTCCCCCGCACAGCCACCCCCCAATACACAGAACATACGCGGCTACCTGCTGGAAAGCGGCCAGTCCGCGTTGTCGCTGCCCGCCAACCTGCGCGACCTGGAGCCCGGTTTCCACGAACTACCGGCGGATGACCAGCTGGTCCTGGTCGATGTGCGGCCGGCTGGCCGCCTGTATCTGGTATTCCTGCGCTCACGCGCGGAAATGCTGGCGTTCTGGTTCGGCATCGTGCCGGTGTTGCTGACCCTGCTGGCGGTGTATGGCGCCAGCTGGATCACCTATCGCGCGTCCAAGCGTCTGGTATCGCCGGTGAACTGGCTGGCGCGGCGCGTGTCGCGCTGGGATCCCGGCCACCCCGAGGCGGCTGATCTGGAACCGAACAAACTGCCGGCGGACATGCAGGGCGAGACCCGGCAGCTCGCCGCGGCCCTGCATTCGCTGGCCAACCGGGTCAGCGCGCATGTCGCCCGCGAACGCAACTTCACCCGCGATGCCAGCCATGAACTGCGCACGCCGTTGACGGTGATCCGCGTGGCCAGCGACATGGCGCTGGGGGATGATTCCCTGCAGCCGCGCCTGCGCCGCAGCCTGCAGCGCATCCAGCGTGCCGGGCGTGACATGGAAGCGGTGATCGACGCCTTCCTGATCCTTGCCCGCGAGGCGGATGTCGAGCCGCAGGTCGAGTTGTTCGACGTCAACGACATCGTCCGTCACGAGGTGGACAACGCCAACGAACTGCTGGGTACGCGCCCGGTCGTGGTGCACCTGCACAGCGACGGACCGGTGAATCTGCATGCGCCGCCGCGGGTGCTGCAGGTGGTGGTCAGCAACCTGGTGCGCAACGCCTGCAGCTATACCGACGAAGGCCGCATCGACGTGCATGTGCGCGACGACCGGGTGGTGGTGCGCGACACCGGCATCGGCATGTCTGCCGAAGCGCTGTCGCGCGCGTTCGAGCCGTTCTACCGCGCCGAACCCAGTCGCCCGCAGGGCACCGGACTGGGCCTGTCGATCGTGCGCCGGCTGTGTGATCGCTTCGGCTGGAAGGTCAGCCTCTCCAGTGAACCCGGGCAGGGAACCGAAGCCACGGTGATTTTCCGCTAGAGGGCTTTTGCCGGGCGACGCCCGGCACCCACCGAGGCAACATCAACATCAAATGCGGGCATTCCGCGGAATGGCGGGGCGGTAGCGCCGGGCCATGCCCGGCGTGCGCAGTGCCTCAGTCGCAGGTGACCTTCGGTGCCAGGGCACGGGTCCAGATGGCATATCCGGCGGGCGTCATGTGCAGCATGTCCTCACGGAACAGCGCGCGATCAGGCTGGCCGTCCGCGCCCAGCATCGGTGTGTAGATGTCGGTGAAGCCGGTGTTGGGCAGCCTGGCCAGCGCCGCCTTGACCAGCGTGTTGGCCTCGTTGATCGCCGGCAGCAGGTGCGCCCGTGACGGGCTGGGCTTGATCGACACGTATTCCACCCGGGTCTTGGGCAGGTCGCGATGCACGCGCTGCACGAAGGCGACCACATCGTCGCGCACCTGCACGGCGCTGCGGCCGCTGTTGAGGTCGTTGTCGCCGGCGTACAGGAACACCTTGCACGGCGCGTACGGAATCACGATCTGCCCGGCATACCAGGTGCTGTCCCGGACTTCCGAGCCGCCGAAGCCCCGGTTGAACACCGGCTGGCCGGCGAAATCGGCCGCCAGGCTGTCCCACATCCGGAATGACGAACTGCCGATGAACTCGATGCCACCACGAGGGGGCGGGGCGACCTTGTCGGCGGCGGCGAAGGCGGCCATGTCGGCGGCCCAGGCCACGTTGGAGACCTGCTCGGGAACGCGGGGCGGCGGTGATGGAACGCGTGCCAGCGCCAACGGCGCAAGGGTCAGCAGGCCCAGCATCAGCAGAGCGGGACGGCGGTGGGACATCGTGCACTCCAGGCAGGAAGGAGGGAGCCATCATAGGAGGCGGGCGCGGCCCGCGCTTGTCCCCGGCAGGCCATTCGGCCCGGCCGCGCGGAGTATGGCCGGCGGCCTTGTGGCAAAATGGCGGCTATCTGCCCATCCCTGTGCACCCATGATTCCCTGCCGTGCGTCTGAGCGGTCGCTGCGCCGCGCCCCCGTTGCTGGATGCTCCACCCGTGGCTGACCAGTTCGGCCACATGCCGCGCGGCCCGCGCCGCATCTTCCAGGCCGCGCGCTGGTCCTGGCAGGGCCTGCGGGCCGCCTGGCTGCATGAGTCCTCGTTCCGGCTGGAGGTCTACCTGCTGGTCGTGCTGACCCCGGTGGCGATCTGGCTCGGCCAGACCCCGGTGGAGCGCGCGCTGCTGATCGGCTCGATGCTGCTGGTGCTGGCGATGGAACTGGCCAACTCCGCCATCGAGGCCGTGATCGAGCGCTACGGCAGCGAGATCCACGAGCTGGCCGGGCGCGCCAAGGACATGGGTTCGGCCGCCGTGTTCGTGCTGATGATGAACGTGCTGCTGTGCTGGGCCTTGGTCGTGGTCCCGCATGCATTGGCCGGCCGCTACGGCTGAACCCCCATTCCCCCACTGCCTTGAAGAGTTTCCATGTCCTTTGAGTTCCTCGCCGACCCCAACGCCTGGGTGACCCTGTTCACCCTGAGCGCGCTGGAAATCGTGCTCGGCATCGACAATCTGGTGTTCATCTCCATCGCGGTCAGCAAGCTGCCGGAAGAGCGCCGTCCCTTTGCGCGCAAGCTCGGCATCGCCGTGGCCTGCATCACCCGTATCGCACTGCTGGTGTCGCTGGCCTACCTGGCCCACATGTCCGCCAACCTGTTCACCGTGGCCGGCATGGGCATCTCCATCCGCGACCTGGTGCTGATCGTGGGTGGCCTGTTCCTGATCATCAAGGGTTACATGGAGATCAAGGAACTGATCACCGGTGGCGAAGACGAGAATCCGGCGACCAGCAAGGCGTCGGGCGTGTTCGGCATGGTCATCCTGCAGATCGCCATCATCGATATCGTGTTCTCGCTGGACTCGGTGATCACGGCCGTCGGCATCGCCGACCACATCCCGGTGATGGTCGCTGCCATCCTGCTGTCGGTGCTGGTCATGCTGCTGGCGGCCAATCCGCTGGGGCGCTTCATCGACGCCAACCCGACGGTGAAGATGCTGGCGCTGGCCTTCATCCTGCTGATCGGCGCGGTGCTGATCCTGGACGGCCTCGACGTGCATGTGCCCAAGCCGTACATCTACGCCGCGATGGGCTTCTCGGTGCTGGTGGAGTGGTTGAACCTGCTGATGCGCCGTCGCGCGCGCGAGCACCACGTGCCGGGCGCCGGCGACTGGTAAAGCGCATGACCCCGAACCCCCGGCCCGGCCGGGGGTTCTGCTTTGCGGGCCACCGCGTCCGCCGGGCATGGCCCGCCGCTACCGGGGTACGCCACGCCTCGGGCAACGCCGGGCATGGCCCGGTGCTACCGGGGTACGCCACGCCTCGGGTAGCGCCGGGCCATGCCCGGCGGGGGCTTTTGCCTGCAATGCCGGCGTACACCTTCACTTGTGAACCCGCATCAACAGTGTTTTCCCCGGGCGAGGCTTAATCCGGTGCGGCAAAGCGCGCAGGCTACGCGCTCCCGATTCCCGCCCCCAGGAAGTCCCCCATGAAGTCCAGAGCCGCCTTGCTGGCGCTTGCCGTCGGCGCCTTCGCCATCGGCACCACCGAGTTCGCCCCGATGGGCCTGCTACCGGTCATCGCCGACGGCGTTGGGGTTGGCATTCCCACCGCCGGCATGCTGATCACGGCCTACGCCATGGGCGTGATGCTGGGCGCGCCGGTGATGACGCTGCTGATGGGGCGGTTCGGCAAGCGCACCGCGCTGATGCTGCTGATGTCGATCTTCGTGGTCGGCAACCTGCTGTCGGCGCTGGCGCCGAACTATGGCCTGCTGCTGTTGTCGCGGCTGGTCACCAGCCTCAACCACGGTGCCTTCTTCGGTATCGGTGCGGTGGTCGCCGCCAGCCTGGTGCCGAAGGAAAAGCAGGCCGCCGCCGTGGCCACGATGTTCATGGGCCTGACCATCGCCAACATCGGCGGCGTGCCGCTGGCAACCTGGGTCGGCCAGCAGCTGGGCTGGCGCCTGTCCTTCGCCGGCACCGCAGTGCTGGGCGTGGTGGCAATCACCGCGCTGGGCCTCGCGCTGCCGGCTTCCGCGCCGGGTCCGCGCCCGGACGTGCGCCGCGAACTGAAGGCGATCCTGCAGCCGCAGGTGCTGCTGGCGATGGCCACCACCGTGCTGGGTGCCGGTGCCATGTTCACCCTGTACACCTATGTGGCACCGGTGCTGACCGAACTGACCGGCGCCTCCAATGCCTTCATCGCGATGTCACTGGCGCTGATCGGTATCGGTTTCACCATCGGCAATGGCATCGGCGGGCGCATGGCCGACTGGTCGCTGGATGGCGCTACGCGGATCCTGCTGGCGGCGCTGGCCGTGTTGATGTTCGTGCTGCCGCTGGCCTTCATGAATCCCGTGACCGCAGCGCTGGGTGTGCTGCTGTTCGGCGCGGCGACCTTCGCCATCGTGCCGCCGCTGCAGATCCGGGTGATGGAAGCGGCCACCGAGGCGCCGGGCCTGGCGTCGTCGATCAACGTGGGCGCGTTCAACCTCGGCAATGCCGTGGGTGCGGCGCTCGGCGGTGCGGTGATCAGCTCGGGCCTGGGCTACGCCGCGATTCCGGTGGCCGGTGGCCTGCTGGCGGCATCGGGCCTGCTGCTGGCGTGGCTGGGGCGTCCCCGCACTGCGGTGGCCGAAGCCTGCTGAGGGGTGTTGGATTCCGGCAGGGCTTGCAGCCCTGCACCCGCCGAATCAACGTCAACGGCAAAAGCAAAAGCAAAAGCCTGCATTACCCGCCCCGCCTTCGACAGATTCCCGCGATCTGTCGCAACGGCGTTGCGCTCTGGTAGGTGTCGACCTTGGTCGACACGAATGCCTGAAGAACCGGCTTTTGCTTTTGATTTTTTCTTTTGATCTTCCCGCGGTGCGCAGGACACCGTATGAGGCCGGGCGGGTGGGCGTGGCGGGGGGGTATCCGTGCCATGGATGGCGCGGCCAAGCCTCCCGGGACGGATTCACGGCGTCCTCCGCCATGCCCACCCGCCCGGACTCCTCAGGCGATCCATGAGCATGGCCACCGCGGAGGGGGCCGCGCCCGATGGCCGGTCTTTCACCCGAACCATGGCATGCTCGGCGCCAAGCCCACCCGGAACCTCCGCCATGCGCCTGTTCACCCGTGTCCTGCCCCTGATGCTGCTGGCCTCCCTGCTGTCCGGCTGCGGCTACAACGCGATCCAGCAGAAGGATGAAGCGGTCAAGGCCAGCTGGTCCGAAGTGCTCAACCAGTACAAGCGCCGCGCCGACCTCGTGCCCAACCTGGTACAGACCGTGAAGGGCTTCGCCAGCCAGGAAGAGCGCGTGCTGACCGAAGTCACCAATGCCCGCTCGCGTGTCGGCCAGATCAACGTCAATGCCGACGACGAAGCGTCGCTGAAGCAGTTCCAGCAGGCCCAGGGTGAACTGGGCAGCGCGCTGTCGCGCCTGCTGGTCGTCACCGAGAACTACCCGGTGCTGAAGTCCGACCAGAACTTCCGTGATCTGCAGGCCCAGCTGGAAGGCACCGAGAACCGCATCACCGTCGCCCGTGGCCGCTACATCCAGCAGGTGCAGGACTACAACACCTACATCCGCTCGTTCCCGCAGGTGATCACCGCCAAGCTGTTCGGCTACAAGACCAAGCCGAACTTCACCGTAGACAACGAAGCGCAGATCTCCAACGCACCGGCGGTGGATTTCGGCAACGCGCCGCAGCAGCCGGCACCGCAGCCGGGCCATTGAGCCATGCGCCTGGCCACTGCGCTGTTGGCCTTGCTGCTGTGGCTGCCGCTGGCGGCGCAGGCCCAGCAGCTGGCGCCGATTCCGGCGCTGGATTCGCCGGTGGTCGACACCACCGGCACGCTGGATGCCGCGCAGAAGCAGGCGCTGGTGCAGCAGGCATTGGATCTGCAGCAGCGCAAGGGCAGCCAGCTGCAGGTGCTGGTGGTGCCGACCACCCAGCCCGAAGACATCGCGCAGTACACGACGCGGGTCTTCGACCAGTGGCAGATCGGCCGCAAGGGTGTGGATGACGGTGTGCTGCTGGTGGTGGCCAAGGAGGACCGGCGCGTGCGCATCGAGCCGGGCTACGGCCTGGAGGGTGCGATTCCCGATGCGATCGCCAACCGCGTCATCCAGGAGTACCTGGTGCCACGCTTCCGCAGTGGCGACTACGCCGGCGGCATCACCGATGCCACCGCCGTACTGGTCGGGCTGATCGACGGCGAGTCGCTGCCGGCGCCGGTCAGTGGCCAGCGCGGGCGGGAGGCCGACGGCGGTGGCGATACCTGGATCCTGGCGTTGTTCATCGGCGTGTTCGCGGGCACGGTGCTGCGGGGCGTGTTCTCGCGGGTGCCGCGGCCGGTGCGCGGGCTGCTCGGAGGTACGGGTGCGGCGGTTGCTGCCTTCCTGTTCACCTCCACCCTGCTGGCCAGTGGCCTGGCCGGCGTTGTCGGGCTGGTGGTGGCGATGCTGTCCGGCCATCCCGGCCGCTTTGCCGGCGGCAGTGGCTGGGGCGGCGGCAGCTGGGGCGGCGGTGGTGGTTTCGGGGGCGGCGGCGGTTTCGGCGGCGGTGGCGGCTGGGGTGGCGGCGGTGGCCGTTCCGGCGGCGGTGGTGCTTCGGGAGGTTGGTGATGATCCGTCGTCTTTGCCGTCATCTGTTCTCGCCCTCGGTGCGACGGGCGTTTCCCCCCGCCACGCTGCAGGCGATCACCGCGGCCATCGCTGCCGGTGAGCAGCGCCACGGCGGCCAGGTGATGTTCGCTGTCGAAGCCGACCTGCCGCTGCACGCGGTCTGGCGCGGAATCACGCCGCGCCAGGCGGCGGAGCAGGCGTTCGCCCACCTGCGTACCTGGGATACCCGGCACAACAACGGCGTACTGATCTACCTGCTGCTGGCCGACCACGCCATCGAGATCGTCGCCGACCGGGGCCTGCACGACCGGGTCAGCGCGGCGCAGTGGCAGCGGGTGTGCACCCACCTGCGCGAAGGGCTGCGCGGCGCCAGTCCGGTGGATGCGCTGCGCGATGCGATCGACGAAGTGTCCAGCCTGGTGGAAGGGCACTTTCCGGCCTCGACGCGGTCGGAGGATGACGCGCTCCCGAATGCGCCGCAGATCCTGGGCTGAGCCCCGGTCCCGGGCCGGGTCGGGGCGCTAAAATACCCGTACTCCTGCCAGGCGTCTTCCATGATCTATTTCCACGACATCGACCCCATCGCCCTCTCGCTGGGGCCGATCAAGGTGCATTGGTACGGCATCATGTACCTGCTGGGTTTCACCGCCGCCTGGCTGCTCGGTCGTCGCCGGATCGCCGCCGGGCGCCTGCCCGGCGTCGATGCCAACGGATTCTCCGACCTGTTGTTCTACGCCATGCTGGGCGTCGTGCTGGGTGGGCGCATCGGTTACATGCTGTTCTACGCGCTGGGCGATTTCCTGCACAACCCGCTGCTGCTGTTCAAGGTATGGGACGGCGGCATGAGCTTCCACGGTGGCCTGCTGGGCGTGCTCGGCGCCTGCTGGTGGTGGTCGCGCAAGCACAGGCTGCACTTCTTCGACACCATGGACTTCATGGCGCCGCTGGTGCCGCTGGGCCTGGGTTTTGGCCGCATCGGCAACTTCATCGGCGCAGAGCTGTGGGGCAAGTACACCGATGGCAGCTGGGGCGTGGTGTTTCCGTCTGGCCTGCCGGCGCCGCTGAACCAGCTTGACCACGCGACCCTGCAGGCGCAGTTCGCGACCGGCGCGCTGAACCAGTACGCACGCCACCCCTCGCAGCTGTATGAAGCCTTCCTGGAGGGGCTGGTGATGTTCGTGGTGCTGTGGGCGGTGTCGGCCAAGCCACGCCATCGCTATCTGGTGGGGGGGCTGTTCGCGCTGATGTACGGTGTCTTCCGCTTCGCGGTGGAATTCGTGCGCATGCCCGACAACGGCATCTACGTAGCGTTCGACTGGCTCACCCGCGGCCAGATCCTCAGCCTGCCGCTGATCGCGCTGGGCCTGGTGCTGCTGGCGATGTCGCGCCGCGCACCGGTACTGCAGCCGCAGCCGCTGGCGGTGGAGGGCAAGGCATGAAGGCCTACCTGGACCTGCTCTCGCACGTGCTGGAGCACGGGACGGAGAAGAGCGACCGCACCGGTACCGGCACCCGCAGCGTGTTCGGCTGGCAGATGCGCTTCGACCTCAACGAAGGTTTCCCGCTGGTCACCACCAAGAAACTGCACCTGCGCTCGATCATCCACGAGCTGCTGTGGTTCCTGAAAGGCGATACCAACATCGGCTACCTGAAGGACAACCAGGTACGGATCTGGGACGAATGGGCCGACGGCAACGGTGATCTTGGCCCGGTGTACGGCAAGCAGTGGCGCAGCTGGGCGACTGCTGACGGTCGTGAGATCGACCAGATGCAGTGGCTGGTGGACGAGATCAGGCGCAATCCCGATTCGCGGCGGCTGGTGGTCAGCGCCTGGAACGTGGGCGAGCTCTCGCAGATGGCGCTGATGCCCTGCCACAACCTGTTCCAGTTCTACGTGGCCGATGGCAGGCTCAGCTGCCAGTTGTACCAGCGCAGCGGCGACATCTTCCTCGGCGTGCCGTTCAACATCGCCAGCTATGCGCTGCTGACCCATATGGTTGCGCAGGCGACCGGCCTGGGCGTCGGCGATTTCGTGCACACGCTGGGCGACGCGCACCTGTATTCGAACCATTTCGAGCAGGCCCGCGAGCAGCTTTCGCGCTCGCCGCGAGCGCTGCCGAAGCTGTGGTTGAACCCGGAGGTGACCGATCTGTTCGGCTTCCAGTTCGACGACATCCGCATCGACGGATACGATCCACATCCGGCGATCAAGGCGCCGGTGGCGGTGTGAGCGCGATGAAGCTTTCGATGGTCGTGGCGCTGGATCGCAACCGTGGCATCGGCCAGGGCAATGCCATGCCCTGGCACCTGCCGGATGACTTCAAGCACTTCAAGGCGCTCACCCTGGGCAAGCCGATCCTGATGGGGCGCAGGACGGCTGAGTCGATCGGCCGCGTGCTGCCGGGGCGGACCAACCTGGTGCTGACCCGCAGCGGCCAGGTGCCGTTCGAGGGCATGCGCGCGGTGGCCTCGCTGGACGAAGCGAAGGCGATCGCTGAAGGCGAGGGGGCCAGTGAGCTGTGTGTCATCGGAGGCGGCGAGATCTTCCGCCAGCTGCTGGACCAGGCCAGTGACCTGTACCTGACCTGGGTCGATGCCGAAGTGCCGGCCGACACCCATTTCCCGGAGGTCGACCCGCAGCTGTGGCGGGAAACAAGCAGTGAGCCGCATCCGGCCGACGAACGCCACGCCTACGCGTTCCGCTTCGTGCATTACGTGCGCCGCTGATCGCCGCACCTGTAGAGCCGAGCCATGCTCGGCTCCCTGAGGGCTCAGCCCTGCGGCGGTGTGCTGGTGCTGTTGCCGCCACCCGTACCGCCACCACCACCACCGCGCCGACGGCGGCGACGTGGGCCGCGGTTGCCCGGGTTGGCAGCGGTGTTTCCGCCGCCCTGTTCCTTGCCCTGTGCCGCAGCGGTAGACCGCTCGTGGGCCGGTCGCGCCGGCGGCCGGGCGTTCGGAACCGGGGCAGGAACATCACGGCCGGGCACCTGCACCACGCGCAGCTCATCGGTATCGAGCTGGATCGCGGTCAGCTTGCCGCCCCATACCGCGCCGGTATCGATGGCGTGCACGCCCTGGGTGATGGTCAGGCCCAGCGCCGACCAGTGGCCGCATACGACCTTCAGGTCGCGCTCGACACGGCCGGGCACTTCAAACCACGGATACAGTCCCTGTTCCTGCGTGCCGGGCGTGCCCTTGTCCTCGATGCCGATGCGCCCGCGCGGAGTGCAGTAGCGCATGCGGGTGAGCACGTTGATGATCGCCCGCGAACGGTCGTAGCCGGACAGGTTCGGTGCCCAGCTTGGCTTGTCGCCATACATGTTGCGGAACAGCTTGCGGTAGCCCGCACCGTGCAGTTGCACTTCGACTTCGGCTGCATGCTTTTCGGCCATCTGCGTGGTCCATTTCGGCGCAAGGCCGGCGTGCACCATCATCCAGCCCATCTCGCGGTCCACATGCACCAGCTTCTGCAGGCGCAGCCAGTCCAGAAGTTCGTCGCGGTCCTCGGCCTGCACGATGCGCAGCAGGTCCGGATTGACCTTGCGCTGCTCTTCCTCGGTGCGTGCACCGACCGCCAGCAGCGAAAGATCGTGATTGCCCAGCACGACCACGCTGTGCTCGCGCAGCGAATGCACCAGCCGCAGCGTTTCCAGGGATTGACCACCGCGGTTGACCAGGTCGCCGCAGAACCACAGGGTGTCCTGCGCGGGGTCGAAGCGGAGCTTCTCCAGCAGTCGCTGGGTCACGTCATAGCAGCCCTGCAGGTCGCCGATCGCCCACACACTCATCGTCCGGCCTCCGTGTCAGTGCAGGGTACGTGGGATGGCCAGCACGAACGGTGCGACCGGCGCGGCGAATTCGGTGCCGTCATCGGCGACCATGTCGTAGTGGCCCTGCATGGTCCCGTGATCGGTCGCCAGCATGACACCGGACGTGTAGTGGAAGTCTTCACCGGGACGCAGCCGCGGCTGCTCACCGATCACGCCTTCTCCATCGACGTGCTCGACGCGGCCGTTGGCATCGGTGATGCGCCAGTGGCGCGCGACCAGCCGCGCGGCCACCCGGCCCTGGTTGTGGATGCGGATCGTATAGGCGAACGCATAGCGGCCGTCTTCCGGCACGGACTGGTCATCGAGGAATCGCGGTGCGACCTCGACGGAAATGGCGTAAACGTCAGCGTCTTCCATACCGGCAGTGTAATCAGGAGGCATTGGCCAGGGCGATGAATTCGGCCACGTCCAGCTGTTCGGCACGGGCATCGGGGCGCACGCCGGCAGCGGCGAACTGGTCGGCCGACACCACGTTGTTCAGTGCGTTGCGCAGGGTCTTGCGGCGCTGGCCGAAGGCGGCCTTGACCACTTCGGCGAAGCGGGCGTGGTCACGGATGCCGACCGTGGCCGGATCATGCGGCACCAGCCGCACCACGGCCGAATCGACCTTCGGCGGTGGCCGGAACGCGCCCGGCGGCACCACGAACAGCGAGGTGACGGTGCAGTAGGCCTGCAGCATCACGCTGAGGCGGCCGTAGACCTTGCTGCCGGGGCCGGCTGCCATGCGGTCGACCACTTCCTTCTGCAGCATGAAGTGCATGTCGCGGACTACGGCGGCATGTTCCAGCGCATGGAACAGGATAGGTGAGGAGATGTTGTACGGCAGGTTGCCGACCAGACGGATCGGCTGTCCGGCCGCCAGTTCGGTGAAGTCCACGCGCAGCACGTCGCGGTGGACGATGGTCAGCTCGCCCAGCGGCTCGGCGGCGGCGGTCAGCGGCGCGATCAGGTCGCGGTCGAACTCGATCACCGTCAGTGCCGGATGCACGCGCAGCAGCGGCAGCGTGATCGCTCCCTGGCCGGGGCCGATCTCGACCAGGCGGTCACCGTCCTTGGGGTTGACCGCCATCACGATCTTGTCGATGTAGTGGCGATCGGCCAGGAAATGCTGGCCAAGCTGCTTCTTGGCCGGGGCGGTGAACACCGGGCCGGAGGGGGAATGCGGGGAATTCATGCGCTCAGTGTACGTTGCCGCGCAAGCTGCGCACACAGCGTCGTTGCCGCCTGCAGGCTGGATGGATCGGCAGTGCCGCGGCCGGCCAGGTCCAGCGCGGTACCGTGATCGACAGCGACGCGCGGGTAGGGCAGGCCCAGGGTCAGGTTCACGGCCTGCTCGAAGCCGGAGTACTTCAGCACCGGCAGGCCCTGGTCGTGGTACATGGCCAGGACCGTATCGAAACCTGCCAGCTTGCCTGGCAGGAACGCGGTGTCGGCCGGCAGCGGCCCGACCAGATCCATGCCTTCAGCGCGCAGGCGCTGCAGCAGCGGGATGACCAGATCCAGTTCCTCGCGGCCGAGGTGACCGTCTTCACCGGCGTGCGGGTTCAGGCCGAGCACGGCGATGCGCGGCGACGCCAGCCCGAACTCGCGGCGCAGCGCGGCGTGCACGGTGCGCAGGGTGTGCTCCAGGCCGGGTGCGGTGATCGCATCGGCGACCTCACGCAGCGGCAGGTGGGTGGTGGCCAGGGCCACGCGCACGATGTGATTGGCCAGCATCATCACCACCTTCACCCCGGCCTGGTCGGCCAGCAGTTCGGTGGTGCCGCTGTAGGCGATGCCGCCCTCATTGATGACCGCCTTGTGCACCGGGCCGGTGACTACGCCGTGCAGCTCGCCCGACAGGCAGGCCTGGCCGGCGCCGAGCAGGGCGCCGATGACCGCGCCGGCATTGGCCGGATCGGCGTGGCCGAAGCGGCTCGGGACGGCATTGGCCACGACGCGCAGGCGCAGGTCGCCCGGGAAGCGGGCTTCTGCCTCCTCGGGCAGCAGTTGCAGGGGCAGGTCCAGCGCGGCGGCGGCTGCGCGCAGGGTATCCGGGTCGGCGAAAGCCAGCAGCCGGCAATCATCGCGCGGCTGCTGGATGAGGCGGATGCACAGCTCCGGGCCGATCCCGGCGGGCTCGCCCGGTACCAGAGCGAGCTCGGGGCGCATCGGTCAGGACTGCGGCGGCGTCGCGGTGTTTTCCGCGCGGTCACCGCTGCGGAAGCTGACGTAGGCTTCGCCACGCAGCTCCTGCAGGAAACGGTTGTATTCGTCTTCCAGCTTGCGGCGGCCGATGGTTTCGCGGACCTGCGCACGCTGGTTGTCGTTGGTCACGTCGGTCTGGCGGGTCGCCACGCGCTGCACGATGTGCCAACCGGCGTCGGTGCGGAACGGCTGGCTGACACCGCCGTCCTGCACGCTCTGGACCTGCTGGCCGAAGGCCGGACCGAACGCATCGGCCGGGAACCAGCCCAGATCGCCGCCCTGGCCCTTGCTGTTGTTGTCCTCGGACGACTCCCTGGCCACCGTCTGGAAGTCGGCGCCGCCGGCAATGCGGGCACGCAGGGTGTCGATCTTGGCCTTGGCGGCCGCATCGGTCTGGTTGTCGTCCACGCGCACCAGGATGTGGCGGCCGTGGAACTCGGTGACGGTATGGGTGCCGGCGGCGGCGCTGGAATCGCGCACTTCCACCAGCTTCAGCAGCTGGAAGCCGCTCGGACCACGGATCGGGCCAACCACGTCACCGGCATTCATCTTTTCCATCAGCTGCGCGAACGCGGCCGGGATCTCGTCCATGCTGCGCCAGCCCAGGTCGCCGCCTTCCAGTGCATTGGGGCTGTCCGAGTAACGTACGGCGGCGGCATTGAAGTCCAGCTCACCCTTGTCCAGCAGGGCCTTCACGCCGTCGGCCTTCTTCTGGCCGGTGGCGATCTGCTCGGCATTGGCGCCGTCGGGCAGGGCGATCAGGATGTGCGCCAGGTGGTACTGGTTGCCGGCGGTGGCCTGCTGCTTCAACGCGGCATCGACTTCGCCCTCGCTGACGCTGATGCGGCTCTGCGCGAAGCTCTGGCGCAGGCGCTGCACGGTGATCTCGTCACGCACCGAGGCGCGGAAGTCGTTGAAATCGATGCCGTCACTTGCCAGGCGCTGGCGCAGCGCGTCCAGATTGGAACCATTCTGCTGGGCGATGGCATTCATCGCCTGGTTCAGCTCCTGGTCGCTGACGCGGATGCCGCTGCCCTGCGCACGGGCCACCTGCAGCTTGACCAGCACCAGGCGCTCGAGCACCTGCCGGCTGAGCACGTCATCCGGCGGCAGCTGGGCCTCGCGGCCGGCGTACTGCGCCTTGATGTTGGCGATGGCGCGCTGGAGTTCGCTCTGCAGGATCACGTCCTCATCGACGACAGCGGCGATGCGGTCCAGCGGCTGCGCCTCCTGGGCAAGTACCTGCAGGGGGGCGGACACGCTGGACACCGCCAGCAGCGAGGCGAGAAGAACGGGGAAGCGCTTGGTCATGGGATCAGATTCGGATCGTAGTCGTCCCGGGTCGTCCCGGTATTGCTGGGGGGCACGAGATAGAGGTCGTCGCGGTTGTAGCCGAGGATAGCACGGCGCAGGGTGCGGTCCGTGTCCTGGCCCAGGGAGCTGAGGCCCTTCAGCACGAACTCCAGCTGGATGGAATTGTTCAGCTCGCCCTCGCGGTTGCGCACGTAGCGGCGGGCCACCGCGCGCACGGCCAGGCAGCAGCTGTCCCACTGGACGCCACCGATGATTTCCAGCGGCTTCTTGTCTTCCAGCGAGTAGTAGTAGCGGCCGACCAGGCTCCAGCGGGGGTTCAGCGGGTACAGGAACGACAGGTCGGCCTGCTTCAGCAGGTCGGTGCCGTCCGGGTTGATGCGGTGGCGGTAGGTCAGGTTGACCACGCCATCGTTGGGCATCAGGTAACGGGCGCGGAAGCTGGCCAGGTCCTCACGCTTGTATTTGGGGTCCCACTGGTAGGTCGCGCTGAGGGTCCAGCGGTCGTTGACCATGTAGTTGGCATCGGCGATCCAGGCCGACTTGCCCTTTTCCACCGGCGGGCCACCCGGCACGGCGGTCACCCGCGATTCGTCGAAGTACTGGATCTGGCCGATGGCCGCCGAGAACCGCTCGCGGCCGGTGGTCTGGTCGATGAAGCGGGTGCCCAGCGCCATGGTCAGCTGGTTGGCGTCGTTCTGGCGGTCGGCGCCGGTATAGCGCGAGTCGCGGAACAGCTGGCCCCAGCTGAAGGTGAAGTCACGGGTATCGAAGATCGGAAGCTCGTCCTGGTTGCGGTAGGGCGTGCGCAGGTAGAACAGGCGCGGCTCCAGGGTATGCAGGAACGAGCGGCCGCCGATGGTGGTCTCGCGGTCGAAGAACAGGCCGGCATCGATGCTGCCGATCGGCAGGCTGCGGCTGGGCGAGGTGTTGCCGCGCAGCTGCTCGGGGGTCGCGGTGGCCGGATCAACGCCCTGCGAGACCAGCACGTTGCGGCGGATGCTGTCGGCCAGCTGCCGGTCCAGGTCGTAGGCGGTGTAGCGGTAGGCCAGGGTCGGGGTCACGTACCAGGCCGCACCGCTGAACGGCAGCGACACATAGGGTTTCAGGTCCAGGCGTGCGCCGCCGTACATCCGCTGGGTCTGGCCGGTACGGGTGTACTCAAGGTCCGGTCCGGCCTCGGGGCCGTACTTGAAGTTGATGTCTTCATGGGTGAAGCGCACGGCTTCGGCGTACACGCCGGTTTCCAGCCACGACAGGACTGGCTTGTCCCAGTTGAAGTACAGGCGCGGCTGGCGGTTGTAGGCCAGCGCGCTCTCGTTGAGCGTGTAGTCGGTCAGCTGCCAGCGGTCGGCCATGATTCCGGCCGTCCAGTTCTGGCCGGTGCCGTACAGGCCAACGGTGCTCTGCAGGTTCGAGGCGGTCACGCCCACCAGGCGGTTGGCGAAGTCCTCGACGTAGCGCTCGTCGCTGACCCAGGCCAGGTTGGCACGTGCCTGCCAGTGGCTGTCCACGTTGTGGTAGCCGCTGAACATGACACGGCCGCGATCACGGTCGCGCAGCTTGTCGTTGGGGATGTAGGCGGTCAGCAGTTCGCCGCGGCCGCCGTTGTAGAGGTAGCGGAACTCGTTGTCGAGCATCAGGCCGCGCCGGCTCATGTAGCGCGGCATCAGCGTGTCGTCGTAGTTCGGTGCCAGGTTCAGGTAGATCGGCTGGGTGTAGTCGAACCCGTTGCGCCCGGACATGCCCAGCTGCGGGAACAGCAGGCCGGTCTTGCGCCGGTCGTCGATCGGAAACTTGAAGTACGGCGCCCACAGCACCGGCACCTTGCCGATGCGCAGCACGGCATTGCGCGCCGTGCCGAAGCCCTCGTCGTTGTCCACTTCGATCTGCGGCGCCGACAGCTTCCACACCGGTTGCGACGGGTCGCAGGTGGTGTAGGTGGAGCGGTGCATCTGCCCGACCGCGCCCTGCAGGTCGACCGATTCGGCGTCGCCGTTGCCACGGCGGGACACCAGCTGGTACTGGATGTCGGTGATCTTGTGGGTGTCGCTTTCCTGGTTGCCCTCGGCGCGCTTGGCGACCATGCGGATCGACGCGTCCTGGTAGCGGACATTGCCATCGGCGATGTAGTTGCCGGACTCGGTGTCGAAGCTGAGCTTGTCGGTGCCGACGAACTGGTCGCCGCGACGCAGGGCGACGTTGCCCTCGTACTGCGGCACCGTGGTGGTACCCAGCAGCTGATCGCCCTCGATATCGGTCGGCTGCTGCTCGCGCGCGGCGCTGGCGGCGGCCTTGTCCTGGCCCGGAACCGGGGTCGGGGCGTCGGTGAACGCGGGAATGACGTCGGTTGCCGGGCACAGGCCCCAGTTGAGCGGCTTATCATCGGCCATCGCCGGCAGGCAGACGGCGATGCTCAGAGGCAGGGGAAGCAGGCGGAGGGCTCGGCGCACGCGGTTCGGATTCGGGCGAAAACGGACGGTAGCTTGCCCCATCCCTTGCATAGGGGCAATGAAGGCGGCCCGGTCGCACCGGTTCGGGTTCATCCAGCCGGGGGGGACGCCGCCGGCGACATCAGGGCCTGCACGTGGGCCACGCTGCATTCGGCCAGGGCCTGCAGGTCGTAGCCGCCCTCCAGCATCGACACCACCCGGCCGGCCGCATGGCGGCGCGCCAGCGCATGCAGTTCGCGGGTGATCCAGGCGAAATCCTCGGTCTCCAGCATCAGATCCGCCTGCGGGTCGCGCAGATGGGCGTCGAAGCCTGCCGAGATCAGCATCAGCTGCGGGCGGAAGTCGTCGATGGCCGGCAGCATCTCGTCGGCCCAGACATTGCGGAAGCGGAATCCGCCACTGCCCGGCGGCAGCAGGATGTTCATCAGATTGCCCGCGCCACGGTCACGGCGCAGGCCGGAGTTGGGGAACAGGCCGGCCTGGTGGGTGCTGTAATACGACACCCGTGCGTCGTGCTGGAAGATATCCTGGGTGCCGTTGCCATGGTGGACGTCGAAGTCGACCACCGCGATCCGCTCCAGCCCGTGGCGGTCGCGCGCGTAGGCTGCGGCGATGGCGATGTTGTTGAGCAGGCAGAAGCCCATGGCCGTGCTGCTGGTGGCATGGTGACCCGGCGGGCGCACCGCGCAGAACGCCAGCGGGTCCGCGCCCAGCATCACCGCATCCACTGCGGCCACACCGGCACCGGCAGCATGCACCGCCGCGCTGGCCGAGCCGGGCGAGGTCCAGGTGTCCATGTCCAGCTGGCGCAGGGGCACGGTCTGCGGTTGCAGCACGAAGTCGAGCAGGGCGCTGTCGTGGACCCGGCTCAACTCGCCGAACTTGGCGGGTGGGGCCTCGCGCCAGTCCAGCTGGCCGGGGAATGCGCCGCGCAGGGCGTCGAGCACGCCCTGCAGCCGTTGCGGGCATTCGGGATGGCCCGGACCGGGATCGTGCAGCAGGCAGGACGGATGGGTGAAGACCAGCATCGTACGGACTCAGCCCTGCCGGTGCTGGGGCTGCCAGAGCGCTTCGCCCTGCCCATCGGCGCGCGCCAGCACCCGGGCCAGCACGAACAGCAGGTCCGACAGCCGGTTGAGATACTGCAGCGCTTCGCTGCGTACGTTTTCATGGCGGGACAGCGTCACCGTCTCGCGCTCGGCGCGGCGGACGATGGTCCGTGCCAGGTGGCAGCGTGCGGCGGCTTCGCCACCGGCGGGCAGGATGAACTCCTTCAGCATCGGCAGCGTGGCGTTGTAGTGGTCCAGCTGCTGTTCCAGCGCCGAGACATCGGCGGCATGGATCGCGGCATGGCCGGGGATGCACAGCTCGGCGCCCAGGTCGAACAGCTGATGCTGCAGATGGACCACCAGCGCGCGCACGTCGTCCGGAAGCGGTGCGGCCAGCAGCAGGCCCAGCGCCGCGTTGGCTTCGTCGACGGTGCCGTAGGAGGCGACGCGGGCATCGTCCTTGGCTACGCGCTGGCCATCGCCCAGTCCGGTGCTGCCGTCGTCACCGGTGCGGGTGTAGATGCGCGAGAGGCGATGGCCCATGGCGCAGCTCAGTGCCGGATGTCGCGACGGGCCTGCTGGAGCTTGAGCACCTGCTCCACGGCCAGTTGCAGGGCGGCGGCCAGCGCCACGTAGATCGCCGTGGTCCGCAGGTAGGGGCCGAACCACTGTGCGTAGTTCTGCGCCCAGCCCGCCAGCGTCGGCTCGGCAACGTTGCGGGTGGTCCAGTAGAAGCCCCCCTGCGCAAGCAGGTGGCACAGCGCCACCGAGGCCACCAGCAGGAGCGCACCCTTGGCCAGCACCGGCCAGCGCGCGCCGCGGTAGTTGTGGCCCAGCAGCATGCCGCCGGCCCACAGCGAGAAGTACGCCGGCAGCAGCAGCCAGTAGCCGGGCGACACGCAGTAGTGCTGCCAGAAATCCAGCCCCGCGCTGCGGATCACGATCCAGTCGACCAGCACCGCGAACAGCATCAGCAGCGGAAAGGCCCAGCGCGTCCAGCGCGCCAGGTAGAAACCGCCGATGAAGAACACCGCCCAGGAGGCATCGGGGATCGCCGCGAAGTGGTTGACCCGGGTCGCCGCCAGCAACAGCACGAGCAAGGACAGGACGAAGGCGCGATTGGCGGTGTCGGACATGGCGGCGGGCCCGGAGCGGATTCAGCTTTCATTCTAGCCCGCCGCGCGGGTTGGCGCAGGCAGCGTCGCGTTCGGTGTACAGCCGGGGCGAGCGCGTATCATGAACGCCATGAGTGAACGACATGACGTGCTGATCGTCGGCGGCGGACTGGTGGGTGCCAGCCTCGCCATCGCCCTGGACCGCCTGGGCCGCGACGTGGGCCTGATCGAGGCCAGCCCTGCCGGCGGACTGCCGGCGGTGTTCGACCAGCGCAACCTCAGTTTCGCCGCCGCCACCGTCAACGCACTGACCGCGCTGGGGGTGATGCAGAAGCTGGCGATGGCGCCGGGACCGATCCGTCGCATCCATGTCAGCCGCGCCGGCGACTTCGGCCGGGTGCAGCTCGATGCGGCCGATTACAACCGGCCGTGGTTCGGCCAGGTGGTGGTCGCACGTGACTTCGGCCATGCGCTTGAGGCACGCCTGCAGGAACTGCCGCGGCTGCGGCGTTACCGGCCGATGCGTTTCCTCGGCCTGGGCGGGGTGGTGGAGGGCTGTCGCCAGGTGCATGTGGCCGACGACGCCGGCGAGCGCACGCTGCTGGCACGGCTGGTGGTCGGTGCCGATGGCACGGCCAGTGCGGTGCGGGAGGCGCTGGGCATCGAGGTCGACCGCCACGATTTCCAGCAGACCCTGTTCGTGGCCCGCGTGCGCAGCCAGCGCGCGCCCGACGGCACGGCCTGGGAGCGCTTCACCGATACCGGTCCGACGGCCCTGCTGCCGCGTGGCGACCGCCATTTCGGCACGGTGCACGGGGTAGCGCGCGAAGACGCCGACGCGGTGATGGCGCTGGACGATGCAGCGTGGCTGCAGCGCCTGCAGCATGCCATCGGCTGGCGTGCCGGGCGTCTGCTGGAGTCGGGTCCGCGCAGTGCCTACCCGCTGATCCAGGTGCTGGCGCGCGCCCTGGCAGGCGAGCGCGCGGTGCTGCTCGGCAATGCCGCACAGACCATCCATCCGTTGGGCGCGCAAGGCTTCAACCTGGGCCTGCGCGATGCGCTGACCCTGGCCGAACTGCTGGAAGACGATGCAGGCGATGCCGGCAGTGATGCGCTGCTGCGTGCGTATGTGGCCCGTCGGGAAGAGGATCGCCAGCAGACGGTGGCGTTCTCCGGAGGGCTGGCGCGACTGACCAGCAATCCTGCGCCGTTGATGCGCCCGTTGCGCAGTTTCGGCCTGGTGGCCGCGCAGCGCGGTTCGGTGCAGTCGATGCTGGTCGGCGGGGCGATGGGTTTCCGTGGCGTCGTGCCGCGACTGTGCCGCGGAGAAGCCGCATGAACCGCCGCGCGCGCCTGGACGTAGTCATCGTGGGAGGCGGCGTGGTCGGTGCCGCGTGTGCACTGGCGCTGGCCGATGCGGGGCTGGCGGTCGCCCTGGTGGAGGGCCGTGAGCCCGCGCCCTGGCAGGCATCGCAGCCGGACCTGCGCGTGTTCGCCTTCGCGGCTGACAACGTGCAGCTGCTGGACCGTCTCGGCGTGTGGCCTGCGATCGTACAGGCGCGGGCCTGGCCGTACCGCCGCATGCAGGTATGGGATGCCGCGGGAGGCGATGACCTGCTGTTCGATGCCGACCGCCTGGGGCGTCGCGAGCTGGGCTTCATCGTCGAGAACGGGCTGTTGCAGGATCGCCTGTGGGCGGCACTGCCGGCGGCCGGGGTGCAGCTGCATTGCCCGGCACGGGTGGAGGCGCTGGAGCAGGACGAGGAAGGGGTGCGACTGCGCCTGGATGACGGACGCAGGCTGGAAGCGGCCCTCGCCGTGGCCGCCGATGGTGCCGAGTCGACGCTGCGCGAGCTGGCGGGCATCGACGTGGTGCGCCACGACTATCAGCAGCGTGGCGTGGTGGCCTACGTCGACAGCGAGCTGCCCAACCAGGCCACGGCCTGGCAGCGTTTCCTGCCGACCGGTCCGCTGGCGCTGCTGCCGGTAGCCGAGCGCCGCAGCTCGATCGTGTGGACCTTGCCTGACGAAGAGGCGGTGCGCGTGCTGGCGCTGGAGGAGGAGGCATTCAATCGCGAACTGACCCGCGCCTTCGCCGCACGGCTGGGCGAACTGCGCCTGGTGTCGCCGCGCGCCGCGTTCCCGCTGCGCCGCCAGCTGGCCCGCCACTATGTGGCCGGCCGCGTGCTCGCACTCGGCGACGCCGCGCATGTGGTGCATCCCCTGGCCGGGCAGGGCGTGAACCTGGGGCTGCGGGATGTCGCTGCCCTGCGGCAATGGCTGGCGCCGTCAGCCGAGCGCCGTGGCCAGCCGCGCCTGTCGCCGCAGCGCCTGCAGCGCTGGGCCCGCGAGCGGCGCAGCGACAATCAGGTGGCCGCCTACAGTTTCGATGCGATCAACCGCCTGTTCTCCAACGACGAGATGCACCTGACCCTGGCCCGTGGCCGCGCGCTGGGCTGCGTCGGCAAGTGGCCGCCACTGGTTCAGGCGTTCTGGAAGCGTGCCGCCGGCGTGTAACGACCCCGTTCGCCGGCTGATCCGCCGGGCATGGCCCGGCGCTACCCGCAGCGGATCAATCAATCAGCGCGCCGGCCAGGTCGGCACGATCCAGCGCGGCAACGGGACGCCGATCGGCGGATCATCGGGCCGGTAGCGCCGGGCCATGCCCGGCGGGATCCGTGAACCGGATCAATCAATCAGCGCGCCGGCCAGGTCGGCGCTATCCAGCGCGGCAACGGGACGCCGTTCGGCGGATCATCAGGCCGGTAGCGCCGGGCCCTGCCCGGCGGGATCCGTGAACCGGATCAATCAATCAGCCAGCCGGCCAGGTCGGCACGATCCAGCTTGCCGCGGCGCTTGCTGTCCAGCGCGGTGAACTCATCGGCCAGTGCAGGATTGGCCTGGGCCTCCGCACGGCTGATGAAGCCATCACCGTCGGTATCCAGCGCGGCAAAGTGGATGCGGTATTGGCCGGTCACGCTGCTGGGTTCAACCGAGCGCACCGTGACCTGGGCCTCCCCTGCGGGCATCGGAATATCGACGCTGCCGGTGACCCGTCCGGCATTCAAGGGCTGCTGGCGGATGGCTCCGCCGGTCGGACCCAGCGGTTGGCTCTGCGCGGGTGTGGGCGGCAGTTGCTGCGCCAGTACGGGTGACGTGGCCAGCAGGGCAGCCAGCAGCACGGGCAAACGCGGACGGTACATGACGGACTCCTGGCAGGCGTTGACGGAAGCGTACCCGCGGCATCCTGTGCGGGCGATGACCCTGCCGCGCATCACCGCATCGGCGACGCCAGCACGGTGATCTCTTCGCGGTCGTGATAGAGCTGCTTGGCACGCACTTCCAGCGACGTGCCAGCCTGCTCCTGGAACAGGTCCAGGCACAGCCGGGTCTCGTCCCAGCGCTTCTTCATCGGCAGTTTCAGATTGAAGATGGCATGCCTGCACCAGCCTTCGCGGAACCAGGTGGCCATGCGTTCGGCAACGCGGCGCGGTTGCTCGACCATGTCGCACACCATCCAGTCCAGCGGCTGCTCCGGGTGCCAATGAAAGCCATCCGCGCGCAGGTGCTCGACCAGGCCGGTATCCAGTACGTGCTGGCGCAGGGGGCCGTTGTCGATGCTCAGCACCTGCATGTGCTGGCGGGTCAACACCCAGGTCCAGCCGCCCGGTGCCGCCCCCAGGTCGGCCGCGCGCATGCCGGGTTTCACCAGTGCCTCGCGTTCCTCCGGCGCCAGCAGCGTCAGCAGGGCTTCGTCCAGCTTCAGCGCCGAACGCGACGGGGCCTCCGGCAGCAGTTTCAGGCGCGGAATGCCCAGTGCCCACGGTGCGCTGTCGGCGGGGTCGGCCACGCAGATGAAGGCGTGGGTGCCGTCCACGAACACCACGTGCAGGCGTGGCAGCCGTGCATTGGGCTTGTCGCTGAGCTTGCCGGCCTTGCGCAGCGCCGGGCGCAACGCGTTGCCGAACGCACGGGCGAGCCCGGACAGCGGCTTGCCGGCATCCGAATCCGGATGTTCGACCCACAGATCACCAAAGCGTGGCGCATCGGCCAGCACCTCCAGCATCGGCGTGATGCGATCGGCCGGATCCAGCTGCGGCAGTTCAGCCAGCACCACCAGCTTCTGCCGCGCGAAGATCAGGCCGCGCCACGGCAACCGCGGTGCCAACGCGGCCGCTTCGTCGCACATGAACAACACATAGCCGTCATTGCGCTGGGTACGTGCGTAGCCGGCGAAGCCCGCCTCACCGGCGCGGAACTGCAGTTCGCCGGCCAGCTCCGGCTCGAAACCCTGCCGGCACAGGCACAGCAGGCCGATGCCGGTTTCAGTAACGGGCGCCATCGCTTTCCCCATAGGCGCGCAGCACGCTGCGTGCGGCGTCGCGGTTCAGGCCCTGCACCACCTCGATGCCGCGCTTGTTGAGCTCGCCCACCCAGTCGGCTGGCAGCGGGCCTTCGTCGAACGGGGTCAGTTCCTCTACATCGGCGGCACTGGCGCCGATCAGCAGGCGGTCGATGCCGGCCCACACCGTAGCGCCGTAACACTGGCAGCACGGCTGCGAGCTGGTGGCCAGGGTGACCGGCGAAAGCACGGCATTCAGGCGCGGCGTCTGCAGGCGCTGCTGGGCCAACATGTAGGCCATGTTCTCGGCATGTGCCAACGAGGTGGCATGCGGCATTACCCGGTTCACGCCGGCGGCGATCACCTTGTCGTCCGGGCCGAACACCACCGCGCCGAACGGGCCGCCACTGGCGTGTTCGACGTTCAGCCGCGACAGCTCGATCGCCAGCGCGACCTTGGCCTCATCGCCCGGATATCGACGATCCAGGTCGATCTGGTCGTGGATCCAGGCGGGAAGGGTCAGGTGGACTTGCGCGTACAGCATCGCGGGGGTGCCTCGTGTCGGATGGGGAAAAGTGCGGTTGCTTGGGAAACCGGCGCGCAGTGTAGCCGCACCGGCCTGTACCGGGTGTGGGCGCGTCAGCCGGGCGAGCCGGTGCGGATCACCACGTACTGCTTGCGGAACTCCAGCCCGGCCTGCGGCCAACTGGCGGCATACGCGCGCAGCAATGGCAGGGCAGGGGCGAAGTCGTGGCCATTGACCCGGCAATCGGCCTCGCACAGGCCATCGGCATCGCGCGAGGCGAACAGGCGGATGGCAAGGAACTGGCGTGCTTTCAGCAGCTCATCGAAGGCGTCCATGCTCCTGGTGAACAGGCAGCAGGGGCAGGAACCGTGGTCGTCCTCACTGCACGTGGCGACCTCCACCTCCTGCGCGCGGTAGTGGGCCAGCGGCCCCAGCACGACGGTGCGCCCGTGTTCCTTGCCGTCATCACCTGCTGGATAGGTCAGGCCCATCATCGGCAGGCCCTGCGCGTCGTCGGCGCCCACTGCGGTCTGCAGGGTGGCCAGGTCCACCCGCACCCAGGCCTGGAAGCCGGACAGCAGCGAGGCCTGCTCATCGGCGCCGTTGGCATGCTGGTACTCGAACAGGCCATCGGCGAACAGGGTGGGGTGCTGCGCCTCGATGACCGTGGAGGTCTGCCAGCCACCGTTGTCGCGCGCGTGTGCCGCCATCGCATGCGGGGTCAGGCGCAGGCCGCTGTCCAGCAGCAGCGTGCCGCCGTCGACGCGGCTGGCGATGCCAGCGTCCTGCAGGACCTGCTGCAGCAGCGGGAGGAGGGCGGTGGACGTCGTGGTCATGTCAGGCCTGTGGATGGATCGGGTGGAGCATCCAGGCCGGGCCTGGGGCTAGTGATCGAGTGCTTCGCGTTCTGCGCGATATCGCCGTGCGTCGGACTGCTGCTGCGGATCGTTGCCATGGTCACGCAGCCAGGTATCCAGTTCCCGGCGATAGTCCGCGCGGAAATCGGCGTTGCCCGGGCTGAAGTGCAGCTTGCGTGCGGCTACCTCCACCCGCTCGCGCGCGCTGGCACGGGCCTGGGCGATGCCGTGCGGTGATTCGGTGGTGAGGATGACGAAGTTGCGCGGAAAGCCCGGCGTGTACTTCACCACGAACGGCTGGTCCTGAGCCGGGATGCGGATCGCGTTCTCCAGCGGCCACAGCGAGGCGGTGTTGGTGTGGAACACCACCTCCACGTCGCGACCCTCGGCGGTGCGCAACACCGCTTCGTAGCGCCAGATGTACTGTTCGTTGAGCGTGGAATTGGTTTCCTCGGCCTTCACGATCACCGCTTCACCGCGCTCGCCCACCGCATTGAGGAAAGTGGCGTTGAGGAAGCTGCCGAGGAAGATGTTGAGCATCGCCAGCGGAAACACCACGATGGCGTAGACCGGTGAACGCCGCCACCACGAGACCAGCGCGGCCAGCCCCATTGCTGCAAAGAACGTCAGCAGCGGATGCTGCGAGATGAACCAGAGCAGGGCGGACAGGGCGGTGATCATCGTCGCGGGCGTGCGGGCGCCGTGCCGGCGCCCGCGCAGATCCTCAGGCCGACCAGGTATCGCGCAGCGTCACGCTGCGGTTGAACACCGGCTTGGCTTCGGTGTGGTCGCGACGGTCGGCAACGAAGTAGCCGGTGCGTTCGAACTGGAACGACTGCTCCGGCGCGGCGCTGGCCGCGGCCGGCTCGACATAGCCGGTGACGGTGCGGCGCGATTCCGGATTGAGGTAGTCGCGGTAGGTCCTGCCTTCCGACTCGTCGTCCGGGTTCGGCACCGAGAACAGCCGGTCGTACAGGCGGATCTCGGCCGGGACGCCGTGCACGGCGCTGACCCAGTGAATGGTGCCCTTGACCTTGCGGTTGGCCCCTTCCATGCCGGGGCGCGATTCCGGATCCAGCCAGCCGCGCAGCTCGGTGATGGTGCCGTCGGCATCCGTGATCACCTCATCGCAGCGGATGATGCCGGCACCACGAAGGCGCACTTCGCCGCCCGGCACCAGGCGCTTCCAGCCCTTCGGCGGTACTTCGGCGAAGTCCTCGCGGTCGATCCAGACCTCGCGGGCGAACGGCACCTGACGGCTGCCGAAGCTCTCGTCCTTCGGATGGTTGCTGAAGGTGAGCTGTTCTTCATGGCCTTCGGGCAGGTTGGTCAGCACCAGCTTGAGCGGGTCGACCACGGCCATGCGGCGCGGTGCGGCGCCATCGAGGTCTTCGCGCAGCGCGCCTTCCAGCACGCTGAAGTCGATCAGCGAGTTCTGCTTGCTGATGCCCACGCGTTCGGCGAACAGACGCATTGCCGCCGGGGTGTAGCCGCGGCGACGCAGTCCCTGCAGGGTCGGCATGCGCGGGTCCTCCCAGCCGTCCACCAGTTGCTCGGTGACCAGCGCCATCAGCTTGCGCTTGCTCATCACCGTGTAGTTGATGTTCAGGCGCGAGAATTCGATCTGGCGCGGCTTGGCGGCTTCGCGCGGCAGGCCGGCATCGACCAGCGGCTGGGTCAGTGCGTCGTCATGGGCGAAATCGACGTTGTCCACGCACCAGTCGTAGAGCGGGCGATGGTCCTCGAATTCCAGGGTGCACAGCGAGTGGGTGATGCCCTCGATCGAATCGCCCAGCGCATGCGCGAAGTCGTACATCGGGTAGATCGGCCACGCATTGCCCGTGTTCTGGTGCTCGACATGCTTGATGCGGTACAGCGCCGGATCGCGCAGGTTGATGTTGCCGCTGGCCATGTCGATCTTCGCGCGCAGGGTGCGCGCACCGTCCGGGAATTCACCGGCACGCATGCGCCGGAACAGGTCGAGGTTCTCCTCGACACTGCGGTCGCGCCACGGCGAGGGACGGCCCGGCTCGGTCAGGGTGCCACGGTAGGCACGCACTTCCTCGGCCGACAGGTCACACACATAGGCCTTGCCCTGCTCGATCAGCTTCTCGGCGGCGAGATAGTAGGCCTGGAAGTAATCGGAGGCGTGGCGCAGCTCGTTCCACTCGAACCCCAGCCAACGGACATCGTCCTGGATGGCGGCCACGTACTCCGGGTCTTCCTTGGCCGGATTGGTGTCGTCGAAGCGCAGGTTGCATACGCCGCTGAACTCGCCGGCAATGCCGAAGTTCAGGCAGATCGACTTGGCATGGCCGATGTGCAGGTAGCCGTTCGGCTCCGGCGGAAACCGGGTCTTGATCGCCTGGTGCTTTCCGCTGGCCAGGTCCTCGCGCACGATCTGGCGGATGAAATCGCGCTTTTCGTGGCTGTCGGCGGGGGTCTCGGGGCTGGCGGGGGTGTGCTCGGACATGAGGCTGGGCGAAAAAGGGCAGAAAGACCAACAGTCTAGCGCGTAAGGGGAAGGGCTGCCGGGGTTGCGCCCGCGCTACCGGGCGCAGGGGCCCGGCCGGCAAGCGCAGGGGGCGCCAGGGGTAGCGCCGAGCCATGCCCGGCGAGCGCAGCGGCGGCATTCAGCGCCCGGGCGTATGCTGGAGGCCTCTCCCGTGGAGCCGCCCCATGCACATCGTGTACAAGGCCGACAATCTGTTCGACGCCCACCTGGTGAAGCACGCATTGGAAGATGCCGGCATTCCTGCCTTCGTGTTCGGCGAGCAGCTGCTGGGGGGCATGGGCGAGCTGCCGCTGTTCGGTGTATTGAGGGTCGGCATCCCCGACGCCGCGCGGGCCGAGGCCGAAGGCATCGTCGCCGGACTGGACTTGGGCCACGCCGCCGACGCCCCCATTTCCGATGCAGACGACATTGCCGGCCTTCCGGCGTAGGAGCGCATCATGTTGGGAATCGGACAGGGCATCCTGGGCATCGGCGCCTTCAAGCAGCGCCTGCCGCGCCCGGAAGAAGCGCTGCCGGGGCGTGATCAGCCACTGCCGCTGCACAGCAACCAGCACTTCGTGAACAGTCACCCGCTGAAGGACCGCTTTGCCGGCCTGCAGCAGATCCGTTTCGCGCTTGGCTGCTTCTGGGGAGCCGAGCGCAAATTCTGGTCGGAGCCGGGCGTGTACAGCACGTCGGTCGGCTATGCCGGCGGCGTCACGCCGAATCCCACCTATGAAGAAGTCTGCTCCGGCCTGACCGGTCACACCGAGATGGTGCAGGTGGTGTTCGATCCGAAGGTGGTGAGCCTGGAACGGCTGCTGCAGCTGTTCTGGGAAAGCCATGACCCGACCCAGGGCATGCGCCAGGGCAACGACACCGGCACCCAGTACCGTTCGGCGATCCATGCCACCGACGAAACGCAGTACGCCGCTGCGCTGGCCAGCCGCGAGGCGTACCAGGCGCAGCTGGACGCGGCCGGCTATGGCCCGATCACCACCGAGATCGTGTTCCCGGCGCCGGAGTACTACTACGCCGAGGACTATCACCAGCAGTATCTGGCGAAGAACCCGAACGGTTACTGCGGCATCGGCGGCACCGGGGTGAGCTGCCCGATCGGGCTGGATGTGGAGGCGCCGCGCTGACGCGCGGTGGTCCGCCTGCGGCGGGCAGAAGCTACTGCAGAAGCCAAAGCCAAAGCCAAAGCGGCTCTGGGTTGTTGTGAGTTGGGCGGGATGGGTACAGAGGGCGGGACACGCCGTAAACCCGTCCTTGGGGGCTCGGCCACGGCATCCATGCCGTGGACGGTCCCGCCATCTGTACCCGTCCCGCCTCCGCTCATTTCCCGGTGACGGTGGGCAAGAGCGTTGGTTACTGACGAACTGAAAGAAAACAAAAAGGACGCGGCCTTCGCCGCGTCCTTTTTGTTTGATCCTGCGGTGTCTTTTGTAGAGCGGAGCCATGCTCCGCTCCGAGCAAGCGAAGCGCGCGACCCGCTGTTGCTCTTCCTTCTTCCTTCCGTGGCGGGCAGCCACAGGAAACTGTCAGAGGGCGGGGGGGGGGGGGGGGGGGGGGGGGGGGGGGGGGGGGGGGGGGGGCGCCCCCCCACCCGCCCCGGCGCCTCGCGGACGCCCCCCCCCCCCCCCCCCCCCCCCCCCCCCCCACCCCCCCAAG